>JAJZVE010000485.1 GCA_021845835.1 Pseudomonadota bacterium
GGCCGTCCGCCCGCAGATAGGTCCGATGCACGGCGAGCGGCTGGCCGGCCGCATCCACCACCAGCGCCACCAGTGCCGGCAGCCGGCCGCCTTCAGGATGCGGACAGTCGCCACGAAAGCGCAGCGCGGCCGAGCCTGCCAGACCGGGCAGCGCACGGCCGGTCATGTAGGCATCGGCGATGGTGCCGGGGGCGGCTTCGCTGCCGTTCCACAGGCGCAGCGCCGCCGCCTGCCGGCGGGCACGCGCCGCCTGCATGTCCTGCGGATCGGGCGCGCGGTGCGGCCCCGGCAGCGCGTCGCCGCCGGCCACCCGGCGCACCGCGTCCACCAACTCATCGCGGGCGCAGCCGCAGGCGGCGAACATCCGCACCGCATCGCCGCGGCCGGCCTGCATCGCGAAGGTGCCGGCATAGCCGCAGGCCGGGCACGCGCCGCGCCAGGATCGCCCGTGGTGCCTGAGCGCGAGCCGGCCGGCAAGATCGGGGAGGGCCATCATGCGCGCCCCCTTGCCGGCTCGGCGAGGGCCAGCCGGCGCCGGCACGCGGCGGCGTCCGCCAGCGTCTCAAAGGCGAAGATCGCGGCACCGCCGCTGCCGAGCGCATTGCTCGCCAGGGCCACAGCGGACGGATCGGGCCAATCGCGACCGGCGTCATGCGTCAGGATGGCGCAGAGCCGATCAGGACGCATGCTCGCGGCCGACAGTTCGACCAGGCTCGCCGGTATCCCGCCTTCCAAGGGGCACGGCACGACGAAGATCACATGCGGAAACGCCTCGCCCGGCATCATGAACTGCCGGACGGTGGCGCCATCAGGGAGAGAGAGCAGCAAGGGTGCCTCCGATAAGAGCCGGCCCTTGCGCGGAAGCCCGGAAGCGGCTACTTCGCAGTTGCAAGCGCGAAGTTTCCGCCGCCGGTTCCTCACGCAAGGACCGGCGGTTTCGTTTCAGGCGGCAGCGGCGGCGGCGTCCGCGCGGGACTGCCCGTTTCGGCCTTGCACCAATGGCTGACTGCGCAGCCACGCAAGCCCGTGTTCCACGTCGATCAGGGTGCGCCGCCCGCCGGGCTGCTTGATCGCGCGCAGATCGCCACGGGCCAGCGCGTGATAGGTGGCCGTGCGCGTCATGCCGCTGATCGCGAGCCACGCGGACAGAGGCGCATATTTCGGTTCCGGCACGGTGAGAACTCCTCCGTTGTGTGCTGCCGTCCGGAATGACACGCTTTTGAAAAGGCCCTATACGCACCCCGCAGCGGCGGCGCCCAGGCCGCGGAAAAGCTGGTCCCACTCGGCGCGCAGCGAGTCGCGCTTCCCGGCGTCAAGCCCCCGATCCGGACCGCACGCCGCGATCTTCCAGCGCCGCGGCCACCCGCTCGGCCATGTCGTGCGCGCGCTCGGCGGTGTCCCGCAGCGCCTCCCCGGCCCAGCAGTTATCTCCGGCCGCCCATTCCGTGAGGAAGCCCATCACGGCCAACAGCGCGGCGCCGGAGGCGTCCACCGCCCTGTCCGCCAGGTCTGCCAGTTCATTCCACGGCATCGACGGCTGGCGCGGCGGGCAGCGTCGCGGTTCTGCGCTATCGCCGGTCAAGGTGTCAGCAGGTGTCACAGGTGTCAGGGGCCGGATCGCGCCCGATCGAGGCGGCCGAACGGCGGCGATCGTTCCGCTCGCACGCCCTTGAGTCGCCGCTCCGGCGCCATCCGTGGTAACGGTGTCTCCGTTCCCGCTCATGTCGTCCTCACGATGTTCCGCGGGAACCGGGCCGGGGCTGTTGGCGCAGTGCCCGGCCATCCCGCCTTTGCCCGGAGCCGCCGGGCGCGGTTCGGTCAGGCCGTCGCCGCCTTCCGCCGCAGCGGCATCACCTTCGCCTCCCCTGGCACGATGCCCATGTCGCCCGCCGCCTGCCGGATCGTGTCGGCGACGTAGGAGGGCGACAGGTGCGCGTAGTGGCGGGCGCAGATCGCTTCCGTGTTGCCCAGCGCCGCGGCGATGACGCTCATCGGCACGCCGCGCATGGCGAGGCGGCTGGCGAAGGTGTGGCGCAGGATGTGGAACGACACGGCCGGCGCGATCTTGGCGGCTGCGCACGCCTCTTGTATCGGCCGGTGTTGGTGCGACTCGCCCCATGCGCCGCCGTCCGCCCGGGTCAGCAGCAACGCGGAACCCGGCTTGCCGGCGGCGAGCGCGACGAAGTGCCGCTTCGCTTCCGCGGTCAACGGTACTGCGCGCGGCTTGCCGGCCTTGGCCTGCCGGATGTGCAGCACGCCCGCGTCGGCATCGAGGTCCGCGGCCCGCAGTCGCGTCAACTCGCCATACCGGCAGCCGGTCAGCAGCGCCGCCGTCACCAGGGCGCGCAGGTCCGGGCCGCAGGCGTTCACCAGCCGCACCGCCTCGGCGTCGGTCAGGTAGCGGATGCGCGGCGCATCGACGTTGGCGAACGGCTTGACGCGGCGCCATGCGTCATCGTCCGGCACGCGGCCCTCGCGATAGGCGAGGCTCAGGGATGCCTTCAAGACAGTCAGGATGCGGTTGGCACTGCTCCGGCGGGCGCGGTGCGCGTCGGCACCCTCTGCCTTCCTGCCGGCCTTGCGGGGCGCATTCTTGCCTGACCGCAGCCGGGAAGGAGCGGCGGCGAGGTGATGGTGCCACGCGCGGATGGTGGCGAGCGTCAGGTCGGCCACCTTCTTGTCGCCCAGGTCGGGCAGGATGTGCGCGGCGATCGTGATCCGCATGTCGCGCTCGGCCTTGCCGCCGCGGGCGAGGTAGTCGGCGAGGTAGTGGTCCATCGCCTCGCGGACAGTGATCGGCTCGGCGACGCGGCCGGCGGTGCGCTCGATCTCCCGGAACCACTCGGCGGCGCGCGCCTGCGCCTGCGCGAAGGTCAGCGTGCTCCCGCCGTCCGCGTCCAT
The DNA here is from genome assembly GCA_021845835.1 of Pseudomonadota bacterium. Next base: position 2,902 of record JAJZVE010000485.1, read on the forward strand.
GTAGTCGTCGGCCGTGCCGAGCGACCGATAGGTGCGGCCGTCCGCCGGGCTGTAGTGGCGCGCGATCCACGCCCCGGCCTTGCCACCCGGCAGGCGGCGGTAGCCGATCGCCCGGCCCTCCTGGATGGTGAACCAATGCGGCTCGGATCGGACGGGCAGCTTGAGGCGTGCCGTCCGCGTGTCCAGCCGTTCGTTCCGCGCTTTCCGGGGCATCGCTCGCCTCCATTTGCCGTGCGGCATTCATACGGCATACACGGTGCCGCACGCAATGGGATGGAACGGTATAGAAACCGCAGTCTTATAAGGCTTTCAGTGACCTATCTGGACCCGCCGGGACGGTCGTTATCACCCTCTCACGGCGGTAACAGGGGTTCGAATCCCCTACGGGACGCCAGTTAAATCAATAGCTGGCTCTCTGCCCACCGCGCCCCGCGCCGCTCGTGGGGAGAATGGCGTGTTTTGGCCATCACGATCACGGGGACCAGTCGGGAGGGGCGGGCACACTCGCGCCGTGGCCTTTCGGCCGCTCCGTGTGTTCGATCACGAGCGGCTCCGGCTTGGCCATGGCTTCCAGCATCCGAATGAACTCCCCTCGCGCACGGCGGGCCTTCTCGTCACGCTCGGGGTCGGGAGGCGTCACGTCCTTGACCGCGACGGCTGCGAGCTTCGGGTGGACGTAGGGCGCGGCCGCTATGGCGACCTGCAACTGCCGGTCGCTGATCTTGTCTGCCTCCGAACCGACGGCAGCGACGGTGAGCATGATGTCGAGCGGCATCACGCCGGTCAGCTTGGCCGCTTCAAGCCCCGCCTGCGCCCGCAACCTGCGCTCATTTGTGGCTTTGTTCGGCGTACCCCTCTGCCGGCCACCACGGCGTTCTCCGGGTGCGCTGCCTCGGGGCATCCGGCACCTCCATCTGCTACCCGGTTGCTATTTTGGCAATCCGAGGGTGCTTCCGGCAAGGTCGCCGCGCGGATCGGCGAACGCCCGGCGCGGAGCATCGCGGGCGGCTTCCAGTTCCTTGCCGATGCGGCGGCTCCGGGTCGGCGCCCCGCTGGGCCTGTCACGGAAGTCGCGCAGTTCGGCGATGTGATCGGGAACCCGGTCCGGATAGCCGCCGCGGCGGGCAAACCCCCGCTGAAGCCGAAATGCCGTCGGCGCCACCCGCAATCCGGGGCGGTGGAGCTTGCCGGTCAGATCATCAATCTCTGGCTCGAAACACACCAGCATCCGACCACGCTCCTCGACCAGCCGGAGGCGTGCCGCCGCCGCTTGCCCTGCGCGCATCGGCGTTTGGATCGCAGCGGCTCGGTCGCGCAGCCCCCGGATGATGGCTGCCGCCTGGCCGTCCAGACCGGCGCGCGCCGCGTTCCAGGTTGCCGGCTGAGGCTCGGTGCCGTCCCGGGCGGCGATCGGCGACCACGGCAAGGCCGGTGCCATCCAGCACGTCAAGCAGTTCCGCAGCGTCGGCCGGCCCGACCAGTGGCACTCGGGGCGCAAGCTCGACCGGATCGTCCTCGGGAAATGCCTGCACCAGCGTCGGGTCGTTCCTGATCTCGGCTGCCGCGCGGCAAAGTCCGTCTTCGTCAAAATAAGCCTAGCCCATCCGCAACCGCATCGCCCGCGGCGGCTCCAGCCGGCGTTGCACCTGATGCAGCACGGCCGCCGCGTGCTCCGGCGAGTCCGGCAGGCCTGCGGTCAGCTTGACGTTCAGCAAGTCGCC
>JAJZVE010000486.1 GCA_021845835.1 Pseudomonadota bacterium
CGCGCTGATGGTCCGCCACCTGCTGGACGAGGAGCGCGTGGCGACGCTGGATTTCGGCCGTGGCGACGATCCGTACAAGGTCGGCTGGACCGGGCGGCGGCGGGCGCGGCTCGGCGTGCTGCTGTGTCCGCCGTGGCATCCCGCCGGCGCCGCCGCCATTGCCCGCCACGCCGCCGGCCGGCTCAGGGCACGCTGCCGACCGGCGAACCCGTGAACGAAAGGGCGTGGCGATGGACGCATTCCTGATCACCGGCGGGGCGGGCTTCATCGGCTCGCACCTCGCGGACGCGCTGCTCGCCGCCGGCCAGCGCGTGCGGGTGCTCGACGACCTGTCCACCGGCAAGCGCGCCCATCTCGACCGGCGCTGCGAGCTGGTGCTGGGCGACGTGGCCGATCCGGCGGTGCTGCGCGCCGCGATGGCAGGGGTGGCCGGGTGCTTCCATCTGGCCGCCATCGCCTCGGTCGCGCGCGGCAACGCCGACTGGCGCGGCACTCATCGCATCAACCAGGGCGGCAGCATCGCCGTGTTCGAGGCGGCGCGGGACGCCGGGCGCCTGCCGGTGGTCTATGCCTCCTCGGCGGCGGTGTATGGCGACCTCGGCGGCGCGGTGGCCCGCGAGGACGCGGCGTGCGCGCCGCGCACCGCCTACGGTGCCGACAAGCTCGGGTCCGAGCTGCACGCCCGCGTTGCCTGGCTGGTGCATGGCGTGCCGACGCTCGGCCTGCGCTTCTTCAACGTCTATGGGCCGCGGCAGGACCCGTCGTCGCCCTATAGCGGCGTCGTTTCCATCTTCGCCGCCCGGCTGGCCCGCGGCGACGGCCTGACGCTGCACGGCGACGGCAGCCAGACGCGCGATTTCGTCCATGTCGGCGACGTGGTGGCGCATCTGCGGGCCGCGATGGCGCATCTGCGGGCGGCGGGCGGCAGCCGCGTGCTGAACGTCTGCACCGGCCGGGAAACCAGCGTGCGCGCCCTGGCCGGCACGCTGGCCGCCCTGTTTGGCGTGACGCCCGCGCTGGCGCACGGTCCGGCACGGCCGGGCGATATCGCCCGCTCGCTCGGCGATCCGGCGCGCGCCGTGGCGACGCTCGGCGTCACGGCGGCGACACGGCTGGAAGACGGCGTGGCGGCGATGCGCGATGACCTGACCGGACAGTAAGGTCTTGGTAAGAATCTCGTGTCCTACCCACGTTTTCGTGTCTGTCGGAAGTTTTCGATAACGGCGCTTGGGGGCATGCCCATGTTGTGCGATGATCGATTCTCTTTCGTTCCGGGAGGGCCTTGGTGGAGCCGGGGACGGCGCCGCACGCCGAGCGCAAGGAAATCGGCCGGCACGCGGGACCGCGGCGGTTGCCGCTGGGGGTGGCGGCGCTGCTGATCGGCTCGCTTTCGGCGGCGCTGTGGCTCGGCATTGCGCGGTTGTTCGTCGCGTTGCTGTGATTGTTTCTTATGAATATCTATTTCTTGTGGTGTCGGCCGGACGGACAGCATTGTCACGGAAGCGGACGCCCGGTGCGGGGGCGCTCCGCAGGGCTGGCCTGCGACCGTGCCCGGCTCCTGGCGCAGGGCTTGCAGTCCCCCATCTGGACTGATCGCTGCGCTCATGCGAGGGCGATTGCGCGCCCGCGCCGCCTGTGCATGGTCCGCGGCGGAGATGTAGAACCCGCGCACCGGATGGCCGTACCGCATGGACGAACAGGTCACCCACCCCAAGCCGCAGGCCCGACCGGTCGCGCCCCGCGTCCCGGCCGGCGAGCGGCCGCCGGTCCGCCGCCGCTACGGGCTGTTCGTCCTGCTGCTGGCGCTGCTGGCGGCGGGCGTGCTGGCGTGGCGGGTGCTGGCCCCCGGCCCGGCACCGGCGCCGCAGGGCCGCGGCGCCGCCCTGCCGCCGCAGCCGGTCGGCGTCGCCACCGCCGCGCGCGGCGACATCCGCATCCAACTTGACGCCATCGGCACGGTGACGCCGCTCGCCACCGTCACCGTGCGCACCCAGATCGCCGGCCAGATGCAGGAGGTCGGCTTCACCGAGGGGCAGATCGTCCACAAGGGCGATTTCCTCGCCCAGATCGACCCGCGGCCGTACCAGGCGCTGCTGGAGCAGTACCAGGGCCAGTTCGCCCGCGACCAGGCGCTGATGAAGCAGGCGCAGGTCGATCTGGTGCGCTATCAGACGCTGCTGCGCCAGGACAGCATCGCGCGCCAGCAGGCCGAGGACCAGGTGTTCCTGGTGCAGCAGTACCAGGCGGCGATGCGCTCCGACCAGGCGCAGATCGACCAGCAGAAGCTGAACCTGATCTACTGCCACATCACCTCGCCGGTGGATGGCCGGGTCGGTCTGCGATTGGTCGATCCCGGCAACTTCGTGCAGCCGAGCGACGCCAACGGGCTGGTGGTGGTGACGGAGCTGCAGCCGATGTCCGTCATCTTGCCGCTGCCCGAGGACAACCTGCCGCAGGTGCTGCCGCGCTTCCACGCCGGCGAGCAACTGCAGGTGACGGCCTATGACCGCGCCAACGTGACGAAGCTCGCGACCGGCGTGCTGTCCACCATCGACAACCAGGTCGATACCACCACCGGCACCTGGAAGCTGCGCGCGCTGTTCGACAACAAGGACGAGATGCTGTTCCCCAACCAGTTCGTCAATGCGCGGTTGCTGGTGGAGACGCGGCACGACGTGGTGACGGTGCCGACCGCGGCGGTGCAGCGCGGCGCGCCCGGCGCCTATGTCTATGTCGTGCGGCCCGACGACACCGTCGCGATGCGGCCGGTGCAGACCGGGCCGGTGGACGGCGAGCGCGAGCAGATCGTCTCCGGGCTGGACGCCGGCGACCGCGTCGTGGTGGACGGCACCGACCGGCTGCGCGACGGCGCGCGCGTGATCGCCCGTGCCGAGAATGGCGCACCGGGGCACGCGAAGCGGGACTGAGCGGGTGAACATCTCGCGCGTCTTCATCCTGCGCCCGGTCGGCACCACGCTGCTGATGGCGGCGATCCTGCTGGTGGGCGTGCTGGCCTACGGATTCCTGCCGCTGTCGGCGCTGCCGCAGGTCGATTACCCGACCATCCAGGTGCAGACCTTCTACCCTGGCGCCAGCCCGGAAGTGATGACATCCGCCGTCACCGCACCGCTGGAGCAGCAGTTCGGCCAGATGCCGGGGCTGAACCAGATGACCTCGGCTTCCTCCGGCGGCGCGTCCGTCATCACGCTGCAGTTCGATCTGTCGCTCGACATCGACGTGGCCGAGCAGGAGGTGCAGGCGGCGATCAATGCCGCGACCAACTTCCTGCCCGCCGACCTGCCGGCGCCGCCGATCTATGCCAAGGTCAACCCGGCCGACGCGCCGATCATGACGCTCGCCGCCACGTCAAAGACGCTGAAGCTGACCGAGGTGGAGGACCTGGCCGACACGCGGCTGGCGATGAAGATCTCGCAGTTGCCTGGCGTCGGGCTGGTCAGCGTCTCCGGCGGGCACCGGCCGGCGGTGCGCATCCGCGTCAAGCCGCAGGCGCTCGCCGCCTACGGGCTCGCGATCGACGACGTGCGCACCACCATCGTCAATTTCAACGTCAACATTCCCAAGGGCGGCTTCGACGGCAAGCTGCAGGCGACGACGATCAACGCCAACGACCAGATCAACGACCCGGTGCAGTATGGCCGCATCATCCTGGCGTGGCGCAACGGCGCGCCGGTGCATCTGTCCGACGTTGCCGACATCGTCGAGGGAGCGGAGAACACGCATCTCGCCGCCTGGGCCGACCACACGCCGGCGATCGTGCTCAGCGTGCGCCGCCAGCCGGGCGCCAACGTCATCCAGGTGGTGGACGAGATCAGGAAGCTGCTGCCGGGCATTCGCCAGAGCCTGCCGGCGGCGCTGGACGTGTCCGTGCTGTCCGACCGCACCGATACGATCCGCGCCTCGGTCGCCGACGTGCAGTTCGAACTTCTGCTGGCAGTGGCGCTGGTGGTCCTGGTGATCTTCCTGTTCCTGCGCAACCTGCCGGCGACCGTGATCCCCAGCCTGTCGGCGCCGCTGTCGCTGGTCGGCACGTTCGGCGTGATGTACCTGCTCGGCTTCTCGCTCGACAACCTGTCGCTGATGGCGCTCACCATCTCTACCGGCTTCGTGGTGGACGACGCCATCGTGATGATCGAGAACATCAGCCGCTTCGTGGAAGCCGGCGATCCGCCGCTGCAGGCGGCGCTGCACGGGGCGGGGCAGATCGGCTTCACCATCGTCTCGCTGACGGTCTCGCTGATCGCGGTGCTGATTCCGCTGCTGTTCATGGGCGACGTGGTGGGGCGGCTGTTCCACGAATTCGCCATCACGCTCGCCGTTACCATCGTGATCTCCGCGATCGTGTCGCTGACTCTGGTGCCGATGCTGTGCGCGAAGCTGTTGCGCCACCGGCCGGACGCCGCGCGCAGCCGCTTCGACCTGGCCGGGGAACGGGCCTTCGACTGGATCATCCACCATTACGGCCGCGCGCTGAACTGGGTGCTGGACCGCCAGCGCGCGACACTGGTCGTCGCGGTCGCAACCCTCGCCCTGACCGTCGCGCTGTACGTGGCGATCCCGAAAGGCTTTTTCCCGGTGCAGGACACCGGCGA
>JAJZVE010000487.1 GCA_021845835.1 Pseudomonadota bacterium
GCAATCGCTCGCCGATGTGGCGCGGGCCATTTTGACGTCGTGATTTTTCGAGGTGATCAGCACGTCCAACTCATCGGGCGTGGTCGCCAGGAGGGTGTAGCCCGGGCTTTGCGGCGTCTGCAGCAGCGCCGGCTGCGTGGGGTCGGGGTTCACGAGTTGCCAGGCCGTGGCCGGCGCCAGGGCTTCCAGATAGCCGCGCCAGCGTTCGGGAGCTGTGAGCGAGCGCCATCCCGCGTCGTCTTCGGTGAGGGTGTCAGCCCCTGATCTCAGCAGAGCCAAGGCCGCGGTTTGATACAGGAATAACAGCCAGGCCGGACGCTGATGGGCCGAAAGGCCCTGGAACTCGCCGAGATGTCCGCCAGCCAAAAGGGCGAGACAGGACGGAAAATCGGCGCGCAGACGCCCATTCCCCGTTTCGATTGTGAAAATCGGATCCGAGAGCATGAAGATGCCTCAAATTGATATTTTTAAAGGTGGCCGGCTGGAGTTGCGTCACAGCCGGCCGGCTTCGCCCCTCGCTCTTGGCACAGGGCGTTCACGTTGCTATGGTGGTGGCATACCTATCCTCCATTTTTGCATCTGGGGTTGTTAGGCTGCCCGGCCGCCGTTGCAGCGGTGGCCGGGCATGTATAGTAGATACCTTAGTGAAGTGTTCTGGTCAACTAAAACATCAATGGTCGTACCATATAATCTAAGAAAACCTTATTTCCCCGCGTCAGCGGGGGAAGGCTGAAATTTCTGAACGACCTTTGATCTTTTAAGGTCTATCCCCGCGAGAGCAGGGGCGCCGGCAGAGTTGCGCCGAAATCACCGCCGCGCAAGTGCCTCATGCCGTTGCGGCGACACGCAGCCCCAGCGCGTCGTATCGCAGGAGATTGCCGGCGAAGGCGAAGGTGAACCCTCCTGCTTCCTGCTGAATGTCGACGCTCTCCGGCGCTGCCCCGCGACTCCAGCGCCCGGGGATCGCGAGGCCGCGCAGAACGTTGCCAAATGGCCCTCGCGTCCCTGCCGGCAGTTCAACGAAGTGATCTTGCAACCCCAGCCGGGTGGCGATGTGCTCATCCACGTCGTTGTGGTCGGGTTGCATGGGCTCATTCCAGCGCAGGCAGTTGTGCATCGCCAAATTCGACCTGGCGCCCGTGTCGCCAAGATGGTCTTGCCAGTTTTTGTACCATGGCTCGCCAAGCTCGTGCGCCAGGGCGTCGAGATGATCGACATGCGTCGCAGACTCGACCAATTCGCGATTATCGTCAGGAATGGTCCAGACCCTGCGCTCCAGGGCGCGCCGCGTGGCGATGATGCCGAGGAGATTCGGATATACAAGTCCGAGCACCAAGGGGTTCTCTCGTTTGCGCTGCGCATGAGGAACAAGTTCCGCTTCCAGCGGTGCCACAACCAGAAGCCGCGGCTGCTCGAACCCCGCGATCGGCACTCTCGCGCGTGAGCGATGCAGGCGGCCGATGCGTTGGAGCAACACATCGGCCGGGCATAGATCGGAAATCAAGACGTCGGCGTCGATATCCAAGCTCTGTTCGGCCGTCTGGGACGCCACCACGACGATCCCGTTGCCGCGCGGGACACGCGCGCCCAGCGCCCGCTCCAGTGCGGCGTCGAGCGCCTTGCGGTCTTCGGCGGCATATCGGGAATGATGAGGTGCCGCGACGCCGTTCACGCGCAGGCATAAATCCGGTGCTCGCGCCTGAAGCGCCAACTGGGTCTCGACCACATCGCGCACCTGGTTGCGGATAACGAGCACCCGGGCGCCTTGTCTGGCGGCGGCAACCGCGCGGTCGACGATCATCGAAGGGTCGCGCCACGCGGTGGTAATCTCGATGTTCACCTGCTTGGGGGCGTTCTTCTCGCCACGCCGCCCGTCACCCGGCAACAGGTCGCGCCCATTCCAAATTGCCGGGTACGGGACGGCTTTCGCCGTGGCGAACGCGGGCGGAGCTGCCCGATCGAGCAATCGGCAGCGCGCCGTGGCGCCCAGTGTTGCCGATAGCAACAGCGCATGCCCCCCTGCGGCCAGATGCTGGTCGAGAAGGTTGCCCAATACCACGCTCATGTAATCGTCCGAGCTGTGAACCTCATCGACCACAAGCAAGGACCGCATCAGGCTGGCGGAGCGCAAAAGCGCGTGTCTGAGCCTGAGCGCGCCCATCAATGCCTGGTCGATCGTTCCGACGGCAACGAGCGCCGCCAGATAACGTTTGGGGCGCTCTGCCGCCCAAGGCAGGTCTCTGGCTTCGTCCCACCGCCCCGCCTCCAGCGGCAATCCGGTCTGATCCGCCTCGGTGTCGATATATCCCGGAATGGCGAGCACAACGCGGGGGGCTGCCTCTCCCCATAACCTGTCGAGATGGTTTTGAATTCGGCCGTAAATCTGTACCGCGGCGGCTCTGGTGGGCAATGCGAAATAAAGCCCGTCCACCGCGCCTTGCTCGAAAAGGCGCAGGAAATGGATCAAGGCCGCCTCGGTTTTGCCCGATCCGGTTTCATCCTCGATCACGCAGATCCTGCCATGGCGAGGCGCTGCGTCCATCTCCAGCATCGCCGTCTGTGCAACCGAGCCGCGCTCGAATCCGGTGAGGCCATTAATCGTCCAGCTCAGCCGCTTTGTGGCTTCGCGCGCGCGGTGCGGCACGATCAACCGCTCGCGCATCATCTCTTGCGCCTGAGCGATCGCCCAGGAATAGCGCTCGCGACCATCAGGGATACGATCTTGCGCCGGGAAGGGAAAAACTGTGGTGTCAGAGCCCAGCCAATCCGCCAGGGTGAGCAGGCCGGCAAAAGCGTGCCCGAGCCGGTCATTCCATTGGGTGGGAGGAGTATCGGGCAAATCGGTCAACCAACACCGCATGGCCTGACCCAGCCGATGCAAAGCCCTTTTAGGATTGTAAGCATGCTTGTCATGTTTCCGCCACAAGCACAGATCCAGCCGCGATTGTATTTGCGGCACGTAACCATGATGTGACAAAGCCGCCAACCAAGGCCTCCAGTCTCGCTGCGTACCAAGAAATGGCAGAAATGCTTTGAAATATTCATTGTCGAATAGATTGTCCCGGAGGTTTTTGGCCTCCGGTGTCCCGTTGGACGCGTTTAGTAAAGCCCAGAAGGGGCTGATATGCCCTGCCTCCCATCTTGTCGTAAATTCTTCTTTGGCGAACGGCGCCAAATGGAAGCCAATACTTGTCTTTCCTACATCGTGAAGCCCGGTGAGCAACAAAAGCCAAGAGCGGAGCGCCGGGCTTAACGCAGGAACGCCCCATAAACAGGCCAGTCGTGCAGATATCACGGTATCATCGAGCAAAATCTTCATCACGGCCATCACGTCGGCACTATGGCCAGGCAGAGAAAGCCGGTTCAGCTCGGGACAATCACACCGCTTGCGGCAAGACGCCCCCCGCCCGTCTTGGCAATCCCGGTGTAATTTTGCCCATGCGTCTGTCATCTCTGCTTGATCCAAATCCTGACAAGGCTGGATGCTCGATAAGGGTGTGATTCGCTTATCCGCAGGGGAAGCGAAAGCATCTGACCTTTTGTGATTTTTGTCATTTTATATCGCATATAGTTATTTTGATGATGGTAGTTTGATGTCTAATGCGCGTGTCTGCGTCCACATACACTCCTGCCTAGCTTTAGATCGTCGGAGGCGAGGGCAATTAGTCCAGGGCGTCAAATTAGAAACATCAAGCCTGATGTTTTCGCACTCTATAAAGGCTGAGTATGAACGGATGTGGCTCCGGCTACAACACGTTTCTAACATCCTGCAGCGTCACCATCAGCGTCATCGGATCGAGCGATGAGGCTTCGAAGCCGAGGGCGAGGTAGAAGGCTTTTGCCTGGTCCGAGATAGCATGCACCACGATGCCTCTGATCCCCAGCGTTTCGGCTGCATTCAGGATGCGGAGGGCGGCATCGCGGAAAAGGGCGCGGCCGAGGCCTTGGCCTTGGGCGCTGGTGGCGATCGCGAGGCGGGCGAGGACGGCGACGGGGATCGGGTCGGGCATGTTGCGGCGGAAGCGGCCGGAGGTGCCGTTCGGGCTGACGGCGCCGGAGGCGATGGCGTAATAGGCGACGACGCGGTCGCTGTCGGTCACAACGAAAGTGCGGGTCGCGCCGCTGGCCTGGTTGGCGCGGGCGCGGCGCCTCAGCCAGTCATCCAGTGAGGCGACGCCGCAGTTGAAGCCGCTGATGTCGTGATGCTCGGCGAGCGGTTCGGGCGCGGTGAGGGCCACGTCATTCCCAGGGCGGCGTTGTCTTCAGGGCGCGCTGGAGGCGGGCATTCGGCCGCGGCGTTTCGTCGAGGCGCGCGCGGAAGGCGTCGAATGCATCGGGGGTTGCGAGAAACAGCGTGCGGTTGAGCAGGGCGTCTTCGGCGGCGCGGCGGGCGGCGTCGATCACGAAGTCCGTCTTGGTCTTGCCGGTCAGGGCGGCGGCGCGGTCGATCAGCCCGCGGTCGTCGCTCCTGATCCGCAGGTTGAGCGTGTCGCGGCGGGAGGATGGCGCAGAGGCTTGCTTGACGGGATTCATGATCGGCAATCTAGGATGTCGTAACGCGGTTGTCATTACATTTCTTTGCCGGGGTGGGGACGTTCTGTTGCT
>JAJZVE010000488.1 GCA_021845835.1 Pseudomonadota bacterium
TCTTCGTGCTGTTCGACCACGTCAGCGGCGGTTCCTTCGCCCATGACGGCGACAGCCTGAACGAACTCGGCGTGCGCGTCGGGCTGCACTTCTGAACGCCCGCCGCGACGATTGTCGCGGCTGCCCTCGCACTTCTATCCTGTTCGCGACACATCAACCCGGAGCCGCCCCGATGCGCGCCTGCCGACATTCCGCCACGCTCGCGGCCGCGCTGCTTCTGCTGCTCGGCGGCAGCGCCGCTGCGCGCGCGGACGCGCCGGAGGCGGCGGCGCTGGAGGCGACCCTGCACGACTGGCTCGCCGCGCTGTTCGGGCCGCGTATGGCGCTCGGCGCGCGGCCGGTGCAACTGACGCCGCAGGGCGACCATTTCGATCTTGCGGTCCCGATCGCCGGCGCGGTGGGCGAGACCGGGATCAGGCTGGACGGCCCGGCGCTGACCGCGACCGCGCGCCGCCTGGACGGCGGGCGCTGGGCGCTGGACGGCATCCGGTTGCCGTCGCCGCTGCGCATCGGCGTGCCCGCGCCGCAGGGCGAGAACGTGTGGACCGTGACGATGCAGGACCAGGTTCAGCACGCCGTGCTGGACCCGACGCTCGCCACCACCTCCACCTGGGACGGCAGCATCGGCGGCTACACGAGCGAGTGGCATGGCCCGGGCGGCTCGCGGCGCAGCGAAGCCGCACATGTGCGCACCCACATCGCCTGGCAGCCGGCCGGCGGCGGCCGCATCGACGTGACCGAGACCGCCAGCAGCGACCTGCTGACCAGCAACATGCGCGACGACCGGCTCGGCCTGGTGGCGTTCAGCGCCGGACACGCGCAGGTGCTGGCGCATGTCGCCGCGCTGGCGCCGTCGCGGCTGCCGGCGCTGCTGCAATCGGCACTCGATCTGGCACCATTGCTGCTGACCACCGCCGGCGACGCCACCGCCGCTCCGCACGCCTCGCCGCGCCTGACGCCGGAGCTGCGGGCCGCGCTGGCGCGCATGCTCGATGCCGCGGGCGACCTGCTCGGCGGCTTCGGCGAGCAGGTCGTGTTCCGCAACGTGCTCGTGCGCGGCCACGACTTCGACGCGGCGATGCAGTCGGTTGAACTCGGCGCCAAGGTCTCGGCGCCGGACGGGCATGTGCGGCTGCGGCTGCATGTCGCGATGGACGGCCTGGACAGCGGCGCGCTGCCGTCGGGCCGGTTGCGCGCCTACGTGCCGAGCCACATCGCGCTGACCCCGTGGCTGAGCGGGCTGTCGGCCGCCCGGTTGCGCGCGCTGTTGAGCGCGGCGCTGGCGGCCGGGGGCAGCAACGATCCGGCACTGGCGACGCAGGCGCGCGCGCTGGTGCGCGAGGGGCCGCTGAGCGCCGGCATCGACGATCTCGCCGCGGATCTCGGCCCGGCGACGCTGGCCGCGAGCGGCGAGGCGCGCGTCATCGGCCCCGACCAGATCGCCGGACAGGCGCGGATCCGCATCACCGGCCTGGACGCGCTGATCCGTGACGCGCGCGGCGAGCCGGCGCTGCGGCAGGTGCTGCCGATGCTGATCTTTTTGAAAGGCATCGGCGAGGCGGAAGGCCCGGCGACGGTGTGGAACCTGGCTTACGACGGTGGGCGCCTGAGCGTGAACGGCACCGATCTGTCGCAGATGATGCCGGGCAAGTAGGTTGCGGGAGCGAATGCCATGATCGACCGTCGATGCGTGCTCGCGGGCGCCGGTCCGGGGCTTGCACGGCGATGACGCCGAACGCCGGCGATGCGTTGCTGGTCGTTGACATGCAGAACGGCTTCGTGCCCGGCGGCAGCCTGGCGGTGCAGGGCGGCGACGAGATCGTGCCGCTGATCAACCGCATCGCCAGGGCGTTCGCCAACGTGGTCGAGACGCAGGACTGGCACCCGCCGGGCCACATTTCTTTCGCATCCTCGCATCCCGGCCACCATCCGTTCGACGTTATCGACCTCCCGTACGGCAGGCAGGTGCTGTGGCCGGACCACTGCGTACAGGACACCGCGGACGCGCGGCTGGTCAGCGGGCTGGCGATCCCGCACGCCGGACTGGTGATCCGCAAGGGCTTTCATCGCGGCGTGGACAGCTACTCCGTGTTCAACGAGGCCGACGGCACGCCGACCGGGCTGGCGTCCTATCTGCGCGAGCGCCGCATCAACCGCGTGTTCCTGGCCGGGCTGGCGACGGATTTCTGCGTCGCCTTCTCCGCCGTCGATGCCCGCAAAGCCGGGTTCGAGGTGCTGGTGATCGAGGATGCCTGCCGCGGCATTGACGCCAGCGGCTCGCTCGCCGCCGCCTGGGACGCCATGACCAAAGCCGGCGTGCAGCGCATCACGTCGGCGGATATCGCACTGCCGGCATAGGGCCTGGCGCTATCGCCGCACCAGTTCGATCGACGCCCGCGACAGCGGTTCGGCGCCCGCTTCGGTAACCAGCGAGGTGCGGCCGAGCGTCATCGCGAAGCCGCGCTCGGCGTCGAACAGGATGATGTGGATGAAGAACACCATGCCCGGCTGCGCCTCGATCGCCTGACCGGCATACAGCATCGGCCAGTCCATCCAGTTCGGCGCGAACGTCGTGCCGAGCGAATAGCCGCAGGCGTTCAGCCGGTGCGCCTTGTGGCCACGCGCATCCAGCATGCGGGCATGCGCATCGAACACATGGCCGAGCGGTTCGCCGGGACGCAGCGCCGCCTCCGCCGCCTGCAGCGCCTCGGCGCAGGCGGCGTGCATGTCGGCAAGGCGCGGATCGGCGTGGCCGATCAGGAAGGTGCGCATCAGGCAGGCGTGATAGTGGCGCCAGGCGCCGGCGAACTCCAGCGTCAGCTGGTCGTCCGCGTCCAGCCGCCGCCGCCCGGAGTAGTAGCGGCACATCTGCGCGCCGGCGCCGGAGCCGATGATGTACTCGTTCGCCGGGTCGTCGCCGCCGCCGCGGAATACCGCGCCCTGCATGGCGGCGAGGATGTCGCCCTCGAAAGTTCCGGGCGCCGCCAGCCGCTCCGCCTCCGCCAGCGCCGCATCCGCGAGTTCGGCGGCGCGCCGCACGTGTGCGATCTCGGCCGCGCTTTTCACCAGCCGCAGGCGCGAGACCAGATCGGACGCATCGACCAGCGTCGCGAACCCGGCCAGCGTGGCCGTCAGCATCTGGCCGTTGCGCGCGGTCAGGCCATAGGCGTCCCATTCCACGCCGAGCGTGCCGCCGCCGCAGCCGAGTTCCTGCAGCAGCACGCGCAGCTCCCGCGCCGGCTGGGCCTCGGCGCCGTCGGCCCAGACGTGCACGTCCTCGACGATCGAGGTGAAACGCGCCTGCAGCCGGTCCGGCGCGCGGGTCAGCAGCGCGAGGCGGCCGTCATCGGTCAGCACGAGGCACTGGAAATACACATAGCCGAACGTGTCGTAGCCGGTGAGCCAGTACATGCTCTCCTGACGGAACATCAGCACCGCGCGCAGGCCACGCCGCTGCAATTCCGCGGCCGCGCGGGCGCAGCGGTCGTCCAGCTCGGCGCGCGAAAAGTGGATGTGCTCGCCCTGGCGGATCTGCGTCATGGCCACCTCCTTGCCCAATGACAAGCATGACATTTTCCCGGCACCGCGCCAATGCAGGGCGGGACTGCGCGCCGGCTGGTTGCGCCGGCGGCGCGCGCTCCGCAGCATCGCGGTGGGGAGATCAACATGCCGCGACGCGACCATCTCGACCTGCTGGCGATCGCCGCGGTCGCGCTGCTTTGCGCGCTGTGGGGCGTGCATCAGGTGGCCGTGAAAGTTGCCGTGCAGCAGGGCCTGCCGCCGCTGCTGCAATGCGGGTTGCGCTCGGCGGGCGCGGCGGTGCTGTGCGCGCTGTGGATCCGCTGGCGCGGCGGTGCCGGCGCGCTGCGCGCGGCCCTCGGCGACGGCGCCGTGGCGCGGGTCGGGCTGCTGACCGCGGTGCTGTTCGGCGCCGAGTTCACCGCGATCTATCTCGGCATCCGTCTCACCTCCGCCTCGCGCGCGGTGCTGTTCCTGTATATCGCGCCGTTCTTCACCGCGCTCGGCGCGCATCTGCTGCTGCCGCAGGAACGGCTGCGCGCGGTGCAGGCGCTGGGTCTGGCGATCGCCTTCGCCGGGCTGGTCGCCGCCTTCGCGGAGGGGCTGCTGCACGCAACGGGCAGCCTCGCGGGGGATGCACTTTGCGCGCTCGGCGGCGTGTTGTGGGCGGCGACGATCCTGGTGATGAAGGCCAGCACCGAGTTGCGGCGCATCCCTACGTCGGGGTCGCTGCTCTACCAGTTGGCCGGCTCGGCGCCGCTGCTGCTGGCCGGCGCGGCGCTGTCGGGCGAGCTGGCGCGGCCGCTGCATCCGGACGCGCTCGCCTGGGCGTGCCTGTTCTACCAGACCGTCGTGGTGGCGTTCGCGAGCTACCTGCTGTGGTTCTGGCTGTTGCTGCTGTATCCGGCGGCGCGGCTGTCCGGGTTCACCTTCCTCACCCCGCTGTTCGGCATCGTGGCCGGCGGCGTACTGCTCGGCGAGGCGCTGTCGACCGGGCTGCTGGTCGGGCTGGCGGCGATCTGCGCCGGGCTGCAACTGCTGAACCGGCGCGTACCGGCGACCGCGGCCGCTGCCGGCTGA
>JAJZVE010000489.1 GCA_021845835.1 Pseudomonadota bacterium
CCTGGCGGGGCGCCTGCGCGCCGAGCCCGGCGTGCTCTCCGTCGAGGTGAGTCCACGCACCGGCAGCCTGCTGATTCGCCATGACGCCGCGCCCGGCCGTGCCGAGGCGCTGCGCGCCGCGTTCGCCGCTGCGCCGCGCCCGATCGAGGCGCCGGCGCCGGCAATCGATGCGGCGGTGGAGCGGCTGACGGCGGCGCTGCTGGAACACATGGCCGAGCGGCTGCTCGGCGCGGTGGCGGCGGCCCTGATCTAGGGCATCGCCGCTGCTGCCCTACGCCGCGGCCTCGTGGAACTGGCGCGGTTCGTCGGGACCACCCGGCACATGGCCCTTGCGGATGGCGAAGTCGCCGAACCGCTCTCCCGCCTGACGCTCGCGCGCATAGGCTGTGAAGATCGGCCCCAGGGCAGCCAGGATGGCCGCCTCGTCCACATCCTTGCGGAACAGCCGGTTCATCCGCGTGCCGTCGAACGCGGCGCCGAGATAGAGGTTGTAGAGACCCGGCGCGCGGCCGACGAGGCCGATCTCGGCCAGATAGGGCCGGGCGCAACCGTTGGGGCAGCCGGTCATGCGGATGACGATCTCATCCTGCGACAGGCCGGCCGCGTCCAGCAATTCCTCCAGTCTGGTCACCAATGTCGGCAGGTAGCGTTCGCTTTCCGCCAGCGCGAGCCCGCAGGTCGGCAGCGCCACGCAGGCCATCGCGTTGCGCCGCAGCCCACCGGCGGGATTCGACAGGCCGTGTTTGTCCAGCAGCGCCGCGATCCCGGCGCGGTGCTCCGGCGCGATGTTCGCGATGATGATGTTCTGGTTGGTTGTCATCACGAACTCGCCGTGATGATGGCGGGCGATTTCGGCCAGGCCCGAGCGCAGCGTGTGGCCCGGGCGATCCACCACGCGGCCGTTTTCGACATAGAGCGCGAAATGCGCGCGGCCGTGTTCGTCCTCGCTCCAGCCCAGCCGGTCGCCGGTGCCGTCGAAGGCATAGGGGCGGGCGGGTTCCAGCACGTAGCCGAGCCGCTCCTCGACCTGCGCCTTGAACCAGTCGGCGCCGCGCGCGGCGATCAGGTATTTCAGCCGCGCCTGCCGGCGGTCGGCGCGGTTGCCGTGGTCGCGCTGCACGGTCAGGATCTTCTCGCAGACATCGATCACCCGCTCCGCCGGGCACCAGCCGATGATGTCGCCGAGACGCGGATAGGTGTTCGCCTCGCCATGCGTCATGCCCATGCCGCCGCCGACCGCGACGTTGTAGCCGAGCACGCGGCCGTTCCCGACCGTCGCGATCAGGCCGACCTCGTGCGCGAACACGTCCACGTCGTTGCGGGGCGGCACGGCGATGGCGATCTTGAACTTTCGCGGCAGGTAGGTCTTGCCGTAGATCGGCTCGTCCTCCGGCTCGCCGCCGGCGACGAGCTCGTCATCGAGCCAGAGCTCGTGATAGGCGCGCGAGCGCGGCGCCAGATGCGCGCTGATCGCGCGGGCCGTCCGCACCACATCCTCATGCGCCGCGCTCTCGTAGGGGTTCGCGGTCGCGATGACATTGCGGTTCACGTCGCCGCAGGCGGCGACGGTGTCGAGCAGCGCGGCGTTGATCTCCTGCAGCGCGCGTTTCAGGTTGCTTTTGATGATGCCGTGGAACTGCACGGTCTGGCGGGTGGTGATGCGCAGCGTGCCGTTGGCGCGGTCGTCGGCGACGCGGTCGAGCGCGAGCCATTGCTGGGGCGTCACCATGCCGCCGGGGATGCGCAGGCGGGCCATGAAGATGAAGGCCTTCTCCATCTTCTTGCGCGCGCGCTCCGGGCGCAGGTCGCGGTCGTCCTGCTGGTAGATGCCGTGGAACTTGGTCAGCTGCGTGTCGTCCTCGGCGAGCGCGCCGGTGGCGAGGTCGCGCAGCCCCTCGGCGATGGTGCCGCGCAGGAAGCGGCTGTTTTCCTTGATGATCTCGACCCGCGAACGGGCAGGGGCGTCGTCGGCCATCGATGCGGTCTCCTTGCGCCCGCTCAGTACACGTCGCGAAGATAGCGCCGCTCGCGCGCCAGCGCATCCAGCCGCGCCTCGGCCGCCTCCGCGCTCAGGCCGCCCTGGTCGGCGATGACACGGGCAAGCATGGCGTGAACGTCCTTGGCCATCGCCTTGGCGTCGCCGCAGACATAGAGAAGCGCGCCGTCCTCGATCCAGGCGAACAGGCGCTGCCGCTGCTGCCAGAGCCGGTGCTGCACATACACCTTCTCCGGCTGGTCGCGGGAGAACGCCACGTCGAGATGGGTCAGCACGCCGCGCTGCAGCCAGTCCTGCCATTCCAGCTGGTACAGGAAGTCGTGCGTGTAGTTGCGTCCGCCGAAGAACAGCCAGTTGCCGCCCGTGGCGCCGGTCGCGTCGCGCTCCTGCAGGAAGCCGCGGAACGGCGCGACGCCGGTGCCGGGGCCGATCATTACCACCTTGCGGGCCGGATCGGCCGGCAGGCGGAAATGCGCGTTGGGCTTGAGGAACACCTCCACCGTGCCGCCGGCCTTGCGCCGGTCGGCCAGATCAACCGAGGCGACGCCGTGGCGACGGCGACCATGCGCGTCGTAGCGGACGGCGGACACCAGCAGATGCGCCGCCTCGTCCACCGCCTTGCGGCTGGAGGCGATCGAGTAGCTGCGCGGGGCGAGGGGACGCAGCAGCCCGGCCAACTGGTCCTGCGTCAGCCGGTGGGGGAAGCTCTCCAGCAGGTCGATGACGTGGCGGCCGGCCACCAGGAACGCGGTCTGCGCCGCCACGTCCTTCAGCCGCGCCTCGCCGGTCAGGTCGGCATAGGCCGCGAGCATCGGCCTGGTCAGCGTGGTGATGTCAAGCTTGCCTTCCAGTGCCTCGGCGAAGCCGGTATCGGGAACGATGCCGGCGGCCTTGGCGATCGCCTCGACCAGCGCCGGCTCGTTGCGGGGCAGCACGGCCAGCGCGTCGCCCGGCTCATAGGCGATGCCCGATCCTTCCAGCGACAGTTCCAGGTGCCACGTCTCGGCCGTGGAGCGGCTGCCGTTGAGGTTGACGCGCTCGGTGATCTCGGCCGCGAAGGGAGAGTTGCGGTCATGGGCCGCGCCGGATTCGGCGTCGGCGGTCCCGCCGCGGGCGAAATCGACATGGATCACCGCGCCGGCGGCGTCGGTTGCCGCCGATTCGGTCGCGGCGATGTCGCGCAATGCGCCGTCCAGCCATTGCTTCGCGGGCGCCTCGAACTCCACGTCGCAGTCGACCCGCGGCGCCGTCCGCTGCCCGCCCAGTTCGGCAAGGCGGGCGTCGATCTGCTGGCCTGTCAGGCAGAAATTGGCGTAGGCGCGGTCGCCCAGCGCCAATACCGAGAACCGCAGGTCGGGCAGGCGCGGCGCATCTTCAGCCATCAGCGCCTTGAAGAACGGCGCGGCGCGCTGCGGCGGGTCGCCCTCGCCCCAGGTGCTGGCGATCACCAGCAGGTTGCGCACTTCCTTCAGGTCGGCCGGGCTGGCATCCGCCATGTCCAGCACCTTCGCCGCGAATCCGGCGCGGCCGGCCGCCTGCCGGGCGCGGCCGGCGAGCGACTCGGCGTTGCCGCTTTCGGTGGCATAGAGAATGGTCAACGGCAGCTTGCGCGCCGGCGGCGCGGCGGGGACGTTGGCGGCCGGCTGGGCCTGCGCCGCTTCCAGCCCGGCCAGGAAGCCGCTCAGCCATTGCCGCTGCGCCGGTGTGATGGTCTTCATCACACGATTAAGCTGCGTGATTTGGTCAGCCGCGAATGGCGCGGTCGCGGGCAGCACGGCGTGGCTCTGCATCCTCATTCCTTTCGCACGGCGGCCGAACGCGGAAAGGCGCCGCATGCGGGGAGAAAACACCCCGTTCGCCGGGAATTGCAAGAGGATGATCGTGAAATCCTGCTATTCACGTATCTGCGTCGTATGAGACGCACCCTGCCCGGAGGTTGGCATGCTGCGGACCGCGGCCATATCCTGGCGATCCGATCGCAGGAGACACGCGCCCATGCCTTATGTCGCCCGAGCCACCACAACCGGCGGCCGCAACGGTCATGTCGAGAGCAGTGACGGGCTGCTCAAGTTCGATCTGTCCATACCGAAGGAACTCGGCGGACCAGGGAAGTCGGGCGCGACGAATCCCGAGCAGTTGTTCGCCGCCGGCTACTCGGCCTGTTTTGGAAGTGCCATCGAATACTTGGCGCGAACGGAAAAATTACCGGTCACGGCAGTGACGGTGACCGCAGACGTCATAATCGACTCGAACGATAAGGGCTTTTTCCTCGCGGTGCATCTGCGCGCGCATATCGCCGGTGTCGACGTCAGCGTGGCCGAGTCGCTGGTGAACCGCGCCCATCTGGAGGTCTGCCCCTATTCCAAGGCAACCCGCGGCAATATCCAGGTGGCGCTGGAAGTGATCTGACACATCGGAGATGCCGCGCTGGCCTACCAGTGCAGCCCGGTGAACATGCTGTAGCGGAAAAACAGGACGGCGCCGAAGTTGTAGCGGGCGCCGTTCTGCCGCACCTGTTCATAGGCCGGCAGCAGTGCGGTGAACGAGACCGAATAGAGCCGCTTAGAGCATTTTCGGACC
>JAJZVE010000490.1 GCA_021845835.1 Pseudomonadota bacterium
CGGCCGTCTGGCGCGGGTGAAGATTGCCGCCGCGCATCCCAACTCTCTGTCCGCAACCCTTCTGCACCAAGAGGAGCACCTGCAAGCTTGAGCGACCTCGCCGCGACCCCGGCTGACCGTTCCCCCATCGATCGCAACGCGGCGAAAGCCGTCACCCTCTCCTTCGGCGACAACGCCTTGCTGCCCTTGCTGCTCGGCGATCACGACAGGCATCTGGTGCGACTGGAACAGGGCCTGGGCGTGCGTCTGTCGTGCCGCGGCAACCGCGTGGCGATCGCCGGCGACCCGGTGCGCGTGGACGCGGCGCAGACCGCGCTCACCGGCCTGTGGCGCCGGCTGGAGCGCGGCGAGGGCGTCAGCAGCAGCGACGTGGACACGGCGATCCGCATGAGCGAGGCCGCCGACGATCCGCGCCTGCCGCTGTCGGACCTGCCCGCCATCCGCACCCGCCGCGGCGCCGTCGGCCCGCGCAGCCCCGGCCAGGCCGCCTACATGGACATGCTGACGCGCCAGGAGATGGTGTTCGGCCTCGGCCCCGCCGGCACCGGCAAGACCTTTCTCGCGGTCGCGCAGGCGGTGGCCATGCTGCAATCGGGCAAGGTCGATCGCATCATCCTCTCGCGCCCGGCGGTGGAGGCGGGGGAGCGGCTGGGGTTCCTGCCCGGCGACCTGAAGGAGAAGGTCGATCCCTATCTGCGCCCGCTGTATGACGCGCTCGGCGAGATGTTGCCGGGCGAGCAGGTGGTGCGGCGCATGGGTGCCGGCGAGATCGAGGTGGCGCCGCTGGCGTTCATGCGCGGGCGGACGCTCAGCCACGCCTTCGTGATCCTCGACGAGGCGCAGAACACCACGCCGGTGCAGATGAAGATGTTCCTCACCCGCATGGGCGAGGGCACGCGCATGGTGATCACCGGCGACCTGACGCAGATCGACCTGCCCGCCGGCACCCGCTCCGGCCTGCGCGACGCGCTGGACACGCTGGAAGGGGTGGCGGGCATCGGCGTCTGCCGCCTGACCAACCGCGACGTGGTGCGCCACCCGCTGGTTGCCCGCATCGTGGAGGCGTACGACCAGCGCGCCGTCGCCGAGCGCGACACGCGCGACGCAAGGCGCAGCCGCGCCGCCGTTTCCGCAGGCATGGGCGCGGGCGAGCTGGCCGCAGGGAAATAGATGGACGGCGGCGACCCTCGATTCCCCGCCGCGGCGGGGATCCCGGTCATGGTGGCGGAGCCGCGCTGGCGCCGTCTGGTGCGCCGGCCGGAGGCGCTGGCGGTGCGGGCGGCGCGGGCGGCGGGCGGCGGCTGCGCCGTTGTGCTGGCCTCCGACGCCGCGGTGAAGCGGCTGAACGCGCGTCATCGCGGGCGCAACAAGCCGACCAACGTGCTGACCTTCGACCCCGCCGCCCCCGGCCTGCCCGGCGAGATCGTGCTGGCGCTCGGCACGGTGCGGCGGGAAGCGGCGGCGGAGGCGAAGCGGCCGGCGGACCACCTCGCGCATCTGGTCGTGCATGGCGTGCTGCATCTGCAGGGCCACGACCACGACCGCGCCGGGGCGGCGCGGCGGATGGAAATGGCGGAGGCGCGGCTGCTGCGCCGGCTGGGCCGGCCCAATCCGTGGAAACGGACATGAGCGCGATCAGCCGCGCCGGCCTCGCCCGGCGCCTGCGCGGTTTCCTCCTGCGGCGCACGCCGGAACACAGCGTGCGCGAGAGCATCGCCGAACTGGTGCAGGAGGCGGCAGAGGCGCCGCAACTGCCCGGCCAGTTGCCGGAACTCGATCGGCAGGAACGCGCGCTGATCGCCAACGTGCTGCGCCTGCGCGGCACCACGGCGGACGACGTGATGGTGCCGCGCGCCGACATCGTCGCCATGCGCGCCGACCTGACGCTGGAACAGGCGGTCGATCTGCTGCGCCGCGAGGGGCATTCGCGCCTGCCGGTGTATCGCGAGCAGCTCGACGACATCATCGGCATGGTCCACATCAAGGACGTGTTCGCCTATGTCGGCCGTCCGGAGGCGTTCACGCTGGAGGCGATCCTGCGCCGCCCGCTGATGGTGGCGCCGCAGATCCCGGTGCTCGACCTGCTGCTGCAGATGCGCCAGGCGCGCATCCACCTGGCGCTGGTGGTGGACGAGTACGGCGGCATCGACGGGCTGGTGACGATCGAGGATCTGGTGGAGGAGATCGTCGGCGACATCTCCGACGAGCACGACGAGGTGCAGGGGCCGATGGTGACGGAGCGCGGCGACGGCGCACTCGACCTCGACGCGCGGCTGCCGGTGGAGGAGTTCGAGGCCCGCGTCGGCCCGGTGCTGACCGAGGACGAGCGCGGCGCCGACATCGACACGGTGGGCGGGCTGGTGTTCACGCTGGCCGGCCGCGTGCCGGCGCGCGGCGAGGTGCTGCGCCATCCCTCGGGCATGGAGTTCCGCGTGCTGGACGCCGACGCGCGGCGCATCCGCCGGCTGCGGGTGCGGCGCGCGCCGGGAACGCAGACGCCGCAACAACAGGCGGCGGCGGAGTAGAGCGGAAGAAAGCAAGTTAAGATCTATCCACAGATGACACAGATGAGAAGAATTGAACTTGGCTGTGTAATCTGTGGATGATTTATGAAGTCTTGCTGAATTGATCGAGATGGACTGCTCTGCTCCCGTCAAGTCTGCTCAGGACGCTGCCAGTCAAGCGCTCACACCGAGGTCCGGCGAACGGGAAGGCTCCATCCAAGGCTGCCGCCAGTTCGGTCCCTAACGCCTGGCGAAGCTGCTGGTTGGCGCGGTGTAATCGTGTCTTGACCGTCGCCGCAGGAATGCTGAGCGCGCTCGCAGTTTCATCGATGCTCATCTGTTCGAGCACCCGCATGGTGAATACCAGGCGGAACGTCTGTGGCAGGGCGTCGATTGCGCGCTCTATGATCCGCCGGATCTCTGAGCGTGCCGCCATTTGCTCGGGGCTGGGGGGCGGCGGGCTGACGGGATCGGCAGCCTTAACCCCCGTTGGCGCATCGGGTTCCAGCATTTCGGCGACTGCGCGCGTCGTTCCCAGCCGCCGCAACGCCTCGTTGATGGTGATACGGGCCAGCCAAGTTCCCAGACTGGAGTGACCGCGGAATTCATCAATACGGGTGAAGGCACGCAGGTAGGCTTCCTGCACTACTTCCTCGGCATCACTATCGTTGCGAAGAATGCTCCGCGCGATGCGCCAGAGTTTTTGGTTATGACGCTGCATGAGCCGCTCCGCCGCTTGGGTTGAGCCGCGCCGGAGTTCGTCAATGAGAGAGCTATCATCCATTCTGGCTTTCCCTCTGGCGATGGTCTGCGCTTGTTCTTCCCAGCGCAGACCATCGTCGCCGGCAGCAGATCCCCCTTTGGCCGGGTCATGTATCGCTCGCGGGTCTTACCGCAGGGGCGCACCCGCGACAGCACCAGTATAGGGCGTACTTCGCCGTGGCGCGTCTCCTGGCCGGGCGGCCGGCCAGCCGGGGCAAGAAAATCCGCGGGGGGTGCGGGAACCTTTTGCACCTGTTCCCGGTCCAATGTTCACGGTGCGCGGCTGGCCGATCGCTGCACCGCGGAACTGAGGATATGCGCAGATCTCCGCCGAGCGGACTTTGCGCGACAGCGAACGAGGAGAGTCCATGATGCGACGCATTGGCTCCGTTGCCGTTATGCTCCTGCTTCTTGCCGCACCGGTGTGGGCACAGAATGTTGAGCAGGCACCGCCGCCCGCCCCATACAAGAAGGTCAGCACATTGGTGAAGCTGCCAGACTTCCTCCCTGGACTGGGCACGTTGTATGTCGATCCGGGCACGCTGCCAGCAGGGCCGTTTCTGGCATATGACCACAAGGGGAAACTGGTCAGCACGATTTACATGATTCCGATCAAGGATATCACTGAGCAAAAAACATTTGCCGATCTGGCATCCCCGGGCGGCAGGGTCGATCACGTCAGCCTGTATTTCAACGCCGGCCATCCAGGCGTGCCGGTGCCGCACTATCACATCGTGCTGTGGCACGTGTCGAAGCAGCAGGAGTCGCTGGTTGCAAAGTAGGCAGAGTGGCGCAGCGGATGGTTGGCCGGCAGGCCAGCCGGGGGAGTTTGCCGGATGGCAGGTGACGGGACGTTTTCGCGCCGTGGAGCACTGCGCTGGGCGGGCTCGACGCTGGGGTTGCTGGCGGTCGTCTGGCCGACTGAGCACAGTGCCGCCCAGCAGAAGGTCAGCAAGACAAATGCGAAATACCAAGACAAACCGAATGGTCAGCAACGTTGTGAGATTTGCCTCTACTTCCAGCCACCAGGCAGTTGCCGGCTGGTAGCGGAGACAATCAGCCCGAAAGGCTGGTGCCAATTTTTTTCGGCGCGCGAAAACGCACACTAAGGAAGGTCTGATCAGCGGGTTCCCGATGGCCCAGATCACGCCGTCGGCCACTGGATGGCTCGAAAATGCCTCGATAAGCACGAAATTCCCGTCATTTCGCCTGTGTCCGCGGCCACAGGCCGTGTTTCGGACGCACCCGCCTGTCAGGTCCGCAGCAATCGGTTGCGCACCATGAACAGATTGGCCAGC
>JAJZVE010000491.1 GCA_021845835.1 Pseudomonadota bacterium
CGTGGTGGTTGCCCAGTTGGTCCTGGTGCCATCGAGCCAGTGGTGACAACGACCCGGGCCGCGGCGGCAGCGTCGGCCGGTCGGGGACAGGGACGCGACAGCGGCGCATCGGTTGTATAGAGAACGCCCCATCTCTTGCAGCCGCTCCGCCCGAGTCCCATCCCGGCCATGACCGCAGACCCGATCACGATCGACTTTCGCGCCGGCGGCAACAGCCTGCCGCATGCCGATACCGGTTGGGCGAGTCCCGACCCCGAGGGACGCTGGAGCGAGAGCGTGGAGGCGGCCATGCGCATCCGCCTCGACCCGCTGCTGTGCTATCGGCTCGACCTGGACGCGGTGCCGTTCCTGACCCTTGCGCCGCCCGCCCGGAGCGTGATCCTCGCCGCCCGCGGCCGCATCCTGTTCGCGGCGGGCATGACGACGCCGAGACGCTGGGCATGCCGTGCGGCGTCGCGCGGGTGGAGCTTAAGGCGGCGCTGGCGTGACGGCGAGGGGCGTTTACACCGGCCCTTCAGGGCGGTCCATGCTTGGATGCGCCGACAGATCGGCGCGCGCTGCTGCTGGTATTTCGGTTGGCTGTTCCACCGGGGCGGAGTCTGGAGGCATTGATGAACGGCACAGAGCAGTACGTGCAACCGGCCTTGCGAGACGGCTGGGGCTTCTTTGACGGCACGGAGTTGCCGCTGACGAGTCACCTTGGAAGCCTCTGTCGTGCTTCGCTCGGCATGGGTCCGAGTCTGCGTTTCGTGCATGCCCGGGCGCTGCGACGTTACCCCTCGTCCGGAGAACTCGTGTATGGCGAAACCTGGTTCGGACCAGGCCGCCCCGCAAGCGACTGGATTGGAGCCAGCGCATCGGTTCCGTCGGCCGCCGTGGAGAGCGTCAGTCTGCGGGACGCGGTTCTCTTTCCGACGTACATCACCGTCTTCTCGCCGGAGTTGGGGGTCTACCGCCCAAGCGCCGCAGGCTTCACGCCTGAGAGCCTTTCACGCGCCGATTCTACGTTCGTCTTCCGCTTGAACGGCACGCTCGAGGTCCCCTCGCTTGATGCCATAGATTTTTTTGATGGCATCGGCATTCCGATCTGTGGCGTCGGATTCAACAATTATGGGCATTTCCTCCTCGATGGCTTGCCGTTGGGCGCTGTCCTCGTCGAGAAGCTGCGCAGCCACGGCGCCTATCTGATCGGTCCGCCCCTTGCTGCCTGGCAACGCCACATCCTGCAAGCGGCAGACATCGAGGAACGCTATCTTGTCCTGACCCAACCTCGTCGCTTCCGACGTATCGTCACTTCCAGCATACTTTCCGGGCATGTCGGCGCACCGACGCGGTTCACGCGCGTCCTGTTTGACAGGATTCGTCTGTGGCTTGGCGTCCACGAGGAACGGCGTGAGCGTCGCATTTTCATATCTCGACCGGACAGACCTGGGCGGCGCTATCTGGAGAATCGTGCCGAGGTGGAATCCTGTGTCCAACGCTATGGGTTTGAGACAGTCCAGCCGGAGCATCTGAGCTTTCCTGAACAGGTCCGCCTGTTCGCGGCTGCTGATGTGGTCGCTGGAGAGTATGGCGCTGCAATGGCCAACGTCGGCTTTTGCGATCCGGGTTGCCGCGTCCTTGAGATCGTGCCGGAAACTCACCCCGACGGATGGGTGCGTGGCCTTTGTTCCGTATTCTCCCATCGCTGGCACGTGTATTTTGCCAGCGTGGAGAATCCGGCAATCGGGGCTGACCGCGACGACTTCCGTTATCGCATCGACGTTGGCAGCCTGGAAGCGGCAGTCCGGAAAGTGTGCAGGAATTAAAGTCTCGTTGTCCTTCCGGCGAGCCGAGATTGAAGGCTTCCTGCGTTGCCGTGCAGAGCCCGGCCCAGGCAGGTGGGAAGTGAGGGCAACAGCATGCGGGAAGCACCACGTCCGTGTGGCCGGAGGCCCTCTTTCGTGGCCATGACGAATGAGGTGCATTTCTGCTCGTTGATCTGGGGTGAGTAGCCGGCCAGCCGGGTGCCCGGCTAAACCCGGAACATCGGCACCAGATAAGGCGGCAGCGCCGGCTTCTCCGTTCGCGTTACCGGCATCGCAAAGGCGACACACCAGTTGACCAGCGGATAGGGCCGCCCGCCGAGGTCCGCCACATCCGCGGGCGCATAGGCAGCGCCTGGGAAGTCGGCGACGAACACGTCCTCCGCCGCGGTCTGGTCGCTGTCGTGCAGGCTGCCGCGTCCGGCCTGGCGGCTGCGGCTCGCGTAGCGCAGCAGCAGCGGGCCGGGGTGCGGCGGGCGTGCCAGCCGCAGGCGCACCGCATCCGGACCGGCCAGCTCCACCGACGCGAGCGGCAGTGGTCCGGCGCCGTCGATCAGCGTGAAGCCGCGATCCGGCACCTCCTGGCGCTGCAAGCCCACGAACGGGCGACCCCAGGCCAGCGGCGGCTGCGGCACGTGGAACGCCACGCGCACCGACATGTCCTGCAACTCCGCCCGCACGGGATGCAGCGGGCGCCATGCGGCGCCGCGCGACAGCACCAGGTGCAGCACCTTGCCGAACTGCGCGCCGAGCCAGCGATAGCCGTTGGCATCGAGATGCCCGCCCGCCTCCGGATAGGGATAGGACGGGGCCGCCAGGAACACGCCCGGCCGCTCCAGCGCGACGTCCAGTTGTGCCTGCGGCACGCCCAGGTCGTCGTCCGCGTAGGCGCCGCTGGTCTGGTACTGCAGGATTGCCGGCAGGCGGTCCTCGGCCGCCGCGCCCGCCGCCACGTCCGCCAGCACGTCGTCGAGCAGCCGGTGCAGCCGCCGCTTGTAGCCGTCGCGGTCGCGCACGCCGAACCCGGCGACATTGGCCTCGCCCTGCAGCAGCAGCAGCGCGCTCAGGCCGTAGCTCAATCCTTCCGCCGCCGCCGCCGCCCGCGCCAGCCGCACGCAATCGCGCAGCCGGTTGAACAGTTCGGGCGCCGCACCTTTCGCGAGCTGCTCGATCGTGCGTCCGCCGACGCCGCAGGCGCTGCCCAGCAACCGGCCGCCGCCGGACCGCTCGGCCAGCATCCTGCCGCGCCAGAACGACAGCGCGCTTTCCAGCACCGTCTCGCCGAGCACGCTGTCGGCCGGCCCGGCCGGCTGCTCGTCGGCCGCCAGAAGCCGCCCGCTCTCCGCCGCCTGCGCCGTTGCGGCGAGCGGACGCAGCGCCGCCGCACCCACCGGCAGCCAGCGCGGCTCGCTTTCCGACGCGGGCCGGACGCTGTCGCCCAGCATCAGGCAGTCGTGAACCGGTGCCCGCGACAGAACCGGCCAGCCGCCCCAGCCGGTCGAGTAGGACTGCCCGTAGGCGATCACATGGTTGATGTCCCGTTGCGGCCTGGCCAACGGGCCGGCGCGGTCCGAGGCAACCGGCGGCGGGGGCGCGGGCGCCTGCACGCGGCTGTCGCCGTGTGCGGCGGCCCTGTAGGTGTCCTGGAGGTCCGCGAGGTCGCGGCACACTTCGACGCTGGCATGGCGGTCGCGGCCGAAGAAATACCCGTCGCTCATGCGATGGGCGGCGGCCCGATCCGCCCACCGCGCCTGCTTGTCGCGGAATTCCTCCAGCGACTTGAGGGCATAGTGATGCAGGCCGATCATGCCCTCGATGCGGCGCGACGCCGCGCCCGGATGCGGCCCCTCCCGCAGGAGCGGCGAGCCGTCCGCCATCACATAGGCCCCGCCCACCAGCCGGACGCTGTGGACCGACTCGAATTCCTGCACGCGCTCGGGTCGCGCGACCGTCTTGAACCAGAGATTCTCCGGGTGGGCACGCGGCGCACAACGGATGAAGCGCCGGGTGACCGGCCCGGGCGTCCGTGTCAGGTGGCCGCCCGAGCCGAACATGAGCTGCTGCACCGCGATCGCGCCGGCCGCGTCGGGAAGCGCCGCCAGCACCGCCGCCAGCGGCGCAGTACGGCCGAAGACGAATTCGTCCATGTCGATGAACGCGAGCCAGTCCACCTGGCCGGCCAGCATCCGGGCCCCTTCGAGATAGGCGGCGCGCTGCTGGCTGTCGAAGTCATGCGGATGCCCCGCCCAGATCACCGGCTCGATGCCAAGCGCGCGCAAGACCTCGGGCGTGCCGTCGATGCTCCCGTTGTCGTAGATACGAAACTCGCTTATGCCCTGTTCGCGATGAAATGAAACCCATTCTTCAACATAGGTCGCTTCATCGCGAACAATGGCACAAACTCCGACTCGCATACCATCGGTCCCTTCCGACCATTGTTCTTAACTTCGGACCGCGGCGAGAGCGGCTGCCGGCGGCATTAGCCCCGCGCCGCCCAGGCCCGTCAAGCGCACCCTTGCCGCCGCCCCGTCGGCCGCGCCAGAGATGCCGCCGGCAGGCGGGGACGGCGCGGTGATGGACGACGACATCTGGCGTGTGCATGAGGTGGCGACGACGGTCGCGATCCGCGTCACCCGCGCCATGCCGCCGCTGCCCGACGCGGTGGCGGCGGAGGTGGCGGCGTTGTGGCAGGCGGCGCAGCGCCGCATGGGCGGGCTTCTGTTCAACGGGCGCGTGTTCAGCGCCGACGCCATC
>JAJZVE010000492.1 GCA_021845835.1 Pseudomonadota bacterium
GAGAACGGCAAGGTGTTGAACGAGATCGACCGCACGCTCGCGGTCAAGTTCCGCCCCAACGTGGACGAGGTGACGGCGCGCGGCGAGCCGGCGGAGATCACCCTGCCGGTCACCAAGACCAAGAGCGCCGCCGCCTATCACCTGTATGTCGGCCTCCGGCTGACGCACGCCGAACTCGCCTACAATCGCGGGTCGGCCGCGCAATAAGGTCAACGCAACGAAGGTTGCGCGTCTGTCGGTTTTGCGCCATCCTCCCTGTCGTTCGCACGCCCCCCGTGCGGGAGAGCGCAGGCCGGTGGCCTGCCGCCGAAGGCGCAACCGGCCCCCGGAAACGCTCAGGCACAAAGGACCGCATCGGGGGGGCGAGCCTCTGGAAAGCCGGCGCGCGTTGCGCCGCACCGACGGAGTAAGGGCGGGTTCGCCCGAATCTCTCAGGTTCCGCGACAGAGGGGGGCGCATTCGACGGCCGCATGCGTTGCGGTGGTCGGAGCGCTGCCACAACCGCGGAGCCGAACGTGCCAATCGAGATCGCCCCCGAAGAGCCCAAGCCCCCCCGCGCCTCGCCGCTCGCCGCGCTGCATGCGCGCCTCGGCGCCCGCATGGTGCCGTTCGCCGGCTGGATGCTGCCCATCCAGTACCCGGCCGGCATCCTTGCCGAGCACCGGCACACGCGCGAAGCCGCCAGCCTGTTCGACGTGTCCCACATGGGGCAGGTCAGCCTCGCCGGCCCCGGCGCGGATGCGGCGCTGGAGGCGCTGACCGTCGGCGACATGCGCGGCCTGCGCATGGGTCGCCAGCGCTACACGCTGTTCACCAACGAGGCCGGCGGCATCCTCGACGACCTGATGGTGGCGCGGCTGCCGGACCGGCTGCACGTGGTGGTGAACGCCAGCCGCACCGAGCATGACCTGACGCATCTGCAGACGCATCTGCCGCCGGGCGTGACCGCCACGCTGCATGAGGACCGCGCGCTGCTGGCGCTGCAGGGACCGCGCGCCGCCGCCGCCCTCGGCCGCATCGCGCCGGAGGCGGCGGCGCTGCCGTTCATGGCGGCGGCGGAATGCCATGTCGCGGGGATGCCGGCGCTGGTCAGCCGCTCCGGCTATACCGGCGAGGACGGGTTCGAAATCTCGCTGCCGGCCGCGGCCGGCGAGGAGATCGCCGCCCTGTTGCTGACCGATCCCGACGTGCAGCCCGCCGGGCTCGGCGCCCGCGACAGCCTGCGGCTGGAGGCGGGGCTGCCGCTGTATGGCCAGGACATCGACGAACTGACCTCGCCGGTCGAGGCCGGGCTGACCTGGACCATCGGCAAGCGCCGCCGCGTCGCGTGGGACTTCCCCGGCGCCGAGCCGGTCCGCGACCAGCTTGACCACGGCGCCACGCGCCACCGCGTCGGCCTGCTGGTGGAGGGCCGCAGCCCGGCCCGCGCCGGCACCAATGTCGTCGCCGCCGACGGCACCGCCGCCGGCAGCATCACCTCCGGCACGTTCTCGCCCTCGCGCGAGGCGTGCATCGCCATGGCCTATCTGCGCCGCGACCTCGCCGCGGACGGCACCGAGGTGTTCGCGCTGCTGCGCGGCAAGCCCGTGCCGGCCCGCGTCGTCCCCCTGCCTTTCGTTCCGCACCGTTACCCTCGCTGATCGGAGACACCGATGTCCGAAACCCGCTTCACGCGCGACCATGAATGGGTGCGCCTCGACGACGGCATTGCCACGGTCGGCATCACCGATCATGCGCAGGCGCAGCTCGGCGATATCGTGTTCGTCGATCTGCCCGCGCCGGGGCGCGAGGTGGCCGCCGGCGAAGCCTGCGCGGTGGTGGAGAGCGTGAAGGCCGCCTCCGACGTGTTCGCCCCGCTCGCCGGCCACATCACCGAGGTGAACGCCGCGCTGACCGACGATCCGGCGCTGGTCAATCGCGAACCGCAGGGCGAAGGCTGGTTCTTCCGCATGTCGCTCGCGGATGCAGCCGCCTTCGCCGCGCTGCTCGACGCCGAGGCCTACGCGAAACTGGTGGAGGGGGCGTGATGGACGCGCTCGCCGACTTCGCCGACCTGGCGCGCGGGCCCGGCTTCGCCGCGCGGCATATCGGGCCAGGCGATGCCGAGATCGACGCGATGCTGCACACGGTCGGCGTCGCCAGCCTCGATGAGCTGGCCGACCGCGCGGTGCCGGCCGATATCCGCATCCCGCTGCCCGACCTGCCGGCGCCGCTGGACGAGGCGGGCGTGATCGCCGAGTTGCGCGCGCTGGCACGGCAGAACGTGCTGAAGCGCTCGCTGATCGGCTGCGGCTATCACGGCACCCACACGCCGGCGGTGATCCGCCGCAACGTGCTGGAAAATCCCGGCTGGTACACCGCCTATACGCCCTATCAGGCGGAGATCGCGCAGGGCCGGCTGGAGGCGCTGCTGATCTTCCAGACCATGGTGGCCGACCTGACCGGCATGGCGATCGCCAACGCCTCGCTGCTCGACGAGGGCACGGCGGCGGCGGAGGCGGTGCACATGGCGCAGGGTCTGGCGCGCAACGCCGCCACGCGCACCGTCGCCGTCGCCGCCGACCTGCATCCGCAGACGCGCGCCGTGCTGGCGACGCGCGCGGCCCCGCTCGGCCTCGCGCTGGTCAGCATCGCGCCGGGCGACACCGACGCGCTGCGCGCCGCCAATCCCTTCGCCGTGGTGCTGCAATATCCCGGCACCTCCGGCGCGCTGCGCGACCTGTCGGCGGAGATCGCCGCGGCGCACGACATCGGCGCGCTGGCGGTGGTGGCGGCCGACCTGCTGGCCTGCGCGCTGCTGACGCCGCCCGGCGAGATGGGCGCGGACATCGTCGTCGGCTCGGCGCAGCGCTTCGGCGTGCCGATGGGATTCGGCGGGCCGCATGCCGCGTTCCTGGCCACGCGCGATGCCTTCAAGCGGGCGATGCCGGGGCGGTTGGTCGGCGTCTCCGTCGATGCCACCGGCGCGCCGGCGCTGCGCCTCGCCTTGCAGACGCGCGAGCAGCATATCCGCCGCGAGCGCGCCACCAGCAACATCTGCACCGCGCAGGTGCTGCTGGCGGTGATGGCCGGATTCTACGCCGTGTGGCACGGGCCGGAGGGTCTGCGCGCCATCGCGCGGCGGGTCAGCCTCGCCGCGCGCATCGTCGCCGGCGCCGCGCGCCGCGCCGGATTCGCGCTGCGCCACGACAGTTTCTTCGACACCGTGGCGATCGAGACCGGCGCGCGCACCGATGCGGTGATGCGAGCGGCGCTGGAGGCCGGGTTCAACCTGCGCCGCCTGGACGACACCGGCATCGCCATCGCGCTCGACGAGACGGTGACGCGCGACGAGCTGGAGCACATCTGCGCGGTGCTCGGCGCGCCGGCGCAGGACGCGCCGGCCGCGATTCCCGCTGCCCTGCTGCGCGAATCGCCGTTCCTGCGCGCGCCGGTGTTCGCCGAGCACCGCAGCGAGCACGCCATGCTGCGCTTCATCAGGAAGCTGGAGGACCGCGACATCGCGCTGACGCGCAGCATGATCCCGCTCGGCTCCTGCACCATGAAGCTGAACGCGACCACCGAGATGCTGCCGGTCACCTGGCCGGAATTTGCCGACCTGCATCCGTTCGCGCCGGAGGATCAGACGCAAGGCACGCGCAAGCTGGTCGCGCGGCTGGCGTCCTGGCTCGGCGCCATCACCGGCCTGCCCGCCGTCTCCCTGCAGCCGAATGCCGGCAGCCAGGGCGAATATGCCGGGCTGCTCGCGATCCGCGGCTGGCATGCGTCGCGCGGCGAGGCGTTCCGCGACATCTGCCTGATTCCGGCGAGCGCCCACGGCACCAACCCGGCGAGCGCGGTGATGGCCGGCCTGCGCGTGGTCGTCGTCGGCTGCGATGCCGGCGGCAACATCGACCTTGCCGACCTGCGCGCCAAGGTCGCGCAGCACGCCGGGAAACTCGCCGCGCTGATGGTGACCTATCCCAGCACGCATGGCGTGTTCGAGCCGACCATCCGCGAGATCTGCGCGATCGTGCACGCGGCGGGCGGACAGGTGTACATGGACGGCGCCAACATGAACGCGCAGGTCGGGCTGACCAGCCCGGGCGCGTGCGGCGCCGACGTGTGCCACCTCAACCTGCACAAGACCTTCTGCATCCCGCATGGCGGCGGCGGGCCGGGCGTGGGCCCGATCTGCGTCGCGCCGCATCTGGCGCCGTTCCTGCCCGGCCATCCGGCGCTGGGCGAGAGCGCGGCGGGGCCGGTCGCGGCGGCGCCGTTCGGCAGCGCGCTCGTGCTGCCGATCAGCTACGCCTATATCCGGCTGATGGGCGCGGAAGGCCTGCGCCGCGCGACGCAGGTGGCGATCCTCGGCGCCAACTATGTCGCGGCGAAGCTGCGCGATGCGTTCCCGCTGCTCTATGCCGGGCCGGGCGGCCTCGTCGCGCATGAATGCATCCTGGATTGCCGCGGCTTCGCGCAGACCACCGGCGTGACCGTGGAGGACATCGCCAAGCGGCTGCAGGACTACGGCTTCCATGCGCCGACGATGAGCTGGCCGGTGGCGGGGACGCTGA
>JAJZVE010000493.1 GCA_021845835.1 Pseudomonadota bacterium
GTCCTGCCGCCCCAGCGCCCGGCTCAACAATGTGCCGGGCAGGAACGAATGGCTGATTTGCGTTGCCCCGAGCAGCGCGCCCAGGCCCCGCACCGTCGGTCGCCCGGCGCACAGCGTCGTCACCAGGCCGGTGCCCGGGACATCGAGCGCGGCGACCAGCCGGTCGAGGTAGTCGGGCGCCACATGCAGATCGCTGTCCGAAAACACCAGCACGTCATGCGCCGCCCACGGCAGCATGTTGATGAGGTTGCAGACCTTGCGGTTCTGCCCGTGACGTCTGGAATCGATCGCGACCGCGATATCCCGGTCCGGGAACCGCGCCTGCAGCCGGCGCACCGCGCGCAGCGCCGGATCGGCCGCGTCATGCACGCCGAAGACAATCTGGAACCGGGGATACGCCTGCCGGCAGATCGAGGCCAGCGCCTCGTCGAGCAACGGCTCGTCGCCGCACAGCGGCCTGAGGACCGTGACCGGCGGCCGCTCGGCGGGCGGCCTGATTGGCCTGGCGGCAAAGCGATGCACGGCCGCCGCGCCGGCAGCCACAGCGAACATGCCGAAGCCGCTCGCCGCCGCCGCTGCCCAGTGAAGAACGCCCAGAGCCGCCGAACTGTCCATCAGGCAGCCGGATACCGCAAGCGCACACGCCAATGGGCGATACCGATGAGGCCCACCGAAACCTCGCGCACGCGCTTGATCAGCACCAGCGGCAAGGCCGCGGTTGCCGGCACGCCCGCCGCCAGTGCGGCCAGCACGAAGCCGCCTTCCTGCACGCCGAGCGCCGCCGGGATGGCAAAGCCGGCGCTGCGCGCGGCCATGCCCAGGCTCTCCACCACCAGCGCCTGCAGCGGGCTGACCGGAACGCCAAGCACATGCAGCACCGCCCAGGTTTCGGCGGTGCCGAGCGCCCAGGCGACCACGTGCAGCAGCACGCTGCGCAGGATCGCCCCCGGATGGCGGTAGAACCCCAGAGCCGCCGCGTGCAGCCGGCCGGGCGATGCCCCTGCCAGGGCCGGCCAGCGTTGGGCGATCCGCCGCAGCAGCGCATCGAGCGCGCGCAGAAGGCCGAACCGCTGGGCCAGCAGCAGACCCGCCGCGGCGCCGCCGGCCAGCGCGGCCTCCAGCCAGATGCCCCAGGGCGCCTGCTGCGACAGCCAGGCCAGGGCGGCGAGTCCGGCGAGCAGGAACAGGATCTGTGTCATCAGTTCGATCGTTACGTCCACGATGACGCTGGCGCCGGCCTCGCCGGGGGCGACCTGGTGCCGCGCCAGCAGCCGGGCGCCGACGATCTCGCCGCCGATCTGCGCCACCGGCAGCAGCGAGTCGATGCCCTCGCGAATCACCCTGAGCCGGTAGAATACGGCGACGCTCGCCCGGGTACCCGTGAACAGGCTGCGCCATCCCAGTCCGGCCAGGAGCAACTGCGTCAGATGCAGCCCGACCAGGCCCGGCAGGATCCACAGCGCGCGCAGGGCGCCGCCGACATTGGCAACGCTGCTGCCGGCCGACACTGCGGCCAGCGCGGCGCCGCCGACCGCCAGTGCGGTGATCGCTATCGACCAGCCGGCAGCAGAACTTTGGCGCGGCAGGCAGGGCGCCGGAACGGGCGCCGTCACGAGCGGCGCAAGCCGGCCGGCGGCCTGGCGTCGCGGACCGCTCCAGCCCCCCGCTTCATCGCTGCCAGCATCGTTCGCTCCATGCCACCCTGTTCGTTGCGGTCCATCTGGCGGACTTTTGTCACGAAAGGCCCGCAGGGCGCTAGTGGTGAAAAGCAGACAGACGAAATCCCGGCTGGATGGCGGAAGGCCGTGTGGCGCGGCTCGTCGTAAGGGTGCTTTCCGTCTGATTCCGTCCCTCTCTCGATGTTTCGTCCCTTCGATCTGCCGGCGCGGAATGTTCCTGCCCGTTCGTCGGACTGCCCGGCGTGGCCGCTGCCGGGCGGGGCTGGAGGCATGATCATGAAACAAGGGTTAA
The DNA here is from genome assembly GCA_021845835.1 of Pseudomonadota bacterium. Next base: position 1,972 of record JAJZVE010000493.1, read on the forward strand.
TCATGCTCTGATGCGCTGATCGGGATCAGCCCGCCTGCTGCTACGGCCGCGCGCGCTCGCGAAGCAGCGCGTGAACAGCGAATGGGCCCGGCTTGACGGGCGACTGGAAACGTTTTTATATCTCTCCACACGGCAATCGCGTCGTGCCGATCGGGCGTCCCGTTTCGTCGACCTGCGGCAGGTTCATGAAAGAAAAGCTTACCACCCTTTCCGACGCGATCCGGCGCATCCCGAGTGGCAGCCGGGTCGCGCTGGGCGGCAACATCATGCGCCGGCAGGCCAATGCGGCCGTGCGCGAGATCATCCGCCAATCGATCGGCGAGCTGACGGTGTACGCCTTCGCGACCAGCCTGTCGGTCGACATGCTGGCCGCCGCCGGCCTGCTGCGACGCTACGAGGGCGTCTACGTGGGGCTGTTCTGGCACGGGCTGGCGCCCAGCTTCCGCCGCGCGGCGGAAGCCGGCGAAGTGGAGGTCCGCGACTTCTCCGAATCGTCTATCGTGGCGCGCTTCCAGGCCGCCTGCAGCGGCCTGAGCTTCATGCCCGTGAAGGCGATCCTGGGCACCGATATGGCGGCCCAGGACCCTGCGATCGTCACCGAAGTGACCTGCCCGTTCACGAACGAACTCTATGCGGCGGTCCGCGCGATCGATGCGGAGTTCACCATCATCCACGGCTACCAGGCCGACCGCTTCGGCAACGTGCAATGGCCGCTCGCCCGCGACGCCGACGACGTCGACCAGATCATCGCCCGCGGCTCCAGGCGCCTGATCGTCACCGTCGAGAAGATCGTCGGGCACGACGAGATCATGCGGCAGCCGAACCTCACCTACATTCCCAGCCAGTGGGTCGAAGCCGTCGTGGAGACGCCGTTTGGCGCCCACCCGCTCGCCTGCGACACCGTGCACGACGAGGACGAGGAGCACATCCGCCTCTATGCACAGGCCGGTGCGACGCCGGACGGCGCGAAGGCGTATCTCGACGAATACGTCCGCCATGCGCCGACCCACGACGACTATCTCGCGCGATTCGGCGGCCTCGCGGCGCTCCGCCGCCGTCTTTCCGTGTCGAGGGGCGCAGCGTGAGCGGGCGGCACACGGTCAACGAGCTGATGGCTGCCGCGATCTCGCGCGAGATCGCCGACGGCGATCTGGTGTTCGTCGGGGTCGGCACGGCCGGGCGTCCCTTCACGTTGGCCGTCGGCCTGCCGGTAGTGGCGACCCGTCTGGCCCAGAGCGCGCATGCACCGGATGCTTCCCTCTACTGGGGCAACCTGCTTTCCCCCGATCTCGACCACATGCCCGACACCTGGCAGCAGGACACCTTCACGCGCTGGCCGTGTGCCAGCCAGCTCACCGAGACTTCGCAGAAGATCGATATGCTGGCCTATGGCCGCTTTGACGTCTCGTTCGAGTCCGCGGCACAGGTCGACCGCTACGGCAATCTGAACATCACGCGCATCAACCATCCGGACGGCAGCATCAAGGCGCGGCTGATCGGCTGCCTCGCGCAGCCGGAGCACCTGGCGTTCGTGCGCAAGCCCATCATCGTGGTTGACCTGAGCCGGCGGACCTTCGTCGAGGAGGTCGACTACGTCACGAGTTTCGGCCATCAACGCCGCGGCGTGCGCCGGCAGCGCTACGGCCTGCCCGGACCGGGGCCGCAGATCTGCATCACCGACAAGGCGATATTCGACTTCAGGGGCGAGGGCGGCGCCATGCGCGTCCGCTCGCTCCATCACGGTGTGACGCTGGACGAGGTGTACGCCCTGATGGGTTTCACCCCCGAGATCGCCGATACGCTGACCGAGACGCCGCCACCGTCGCCGGCGGAGGTGGATTTGATCAGAACGCGGATCGACAGGAACCGGTCTCTGCTGCGCGTCTGAAACCCGACTGTCTGGCCCCAGCGGGCCACCGCGCGGACGACAAAGATCCGACCGCCGAAGAAGATGCTGGAGGAACGATGACGAGACCGCTCTCGGGCCTGAAGGTTCTCGACCTGTCCCGCTACATCGCAGGGCCGCATTGTGCGACCGTGCTGGGCGATCTCGGTGCGGACGTCGTGAAGGTCGAGCGGCCCGGGCTGGGCGATGACACGCGCTTCTTCCCGCCGGATATCGGCGGCGAGAGCGTCTATTTCCTGATGTTCAACCGCAGCAAGCGGGGCATCACGCTGGATTTCCGCAACCCGCAGGCGCAGGCGCTGCTGCGGCGCCTGGCGGGGCAGGCCGACGTGCTGATCGAGAACTTCCGGCCCGGCACGATGGAGCGCATGGGGTGCGGCTGGGACGAGTTGCACGCCGTCAACCCGCGGCTGATCATGGCGCGCATCTCCGGTTACGGGCAGACGACGTCGCTGGCGAGCCAGCCGTGTTTCGACGGCATCGCGCAGGCCACCTCGGGGCTGATGGACCTCACCGGTGCGCCCGACGGTGCGCCGATGCTCGCGGGCACCTTCGTGGTCGACTACAGCACCGCCCTCTACGCCTGCGTCGGCATCCTCGCGGCGCTCGCGCAGCGCCATGGCACGGGCAAAGGCCAGATGGTCGACGTGAGCCTGATGGGCAGCGCCACC
>JAJZVE010000494.1 GCA_021845835.1 Pseudomonadota bacterium
GGACGGCCGGCGCATGCCGGGCGGCCGGAGTCATAACAACGTGCTGCCGTCTCGGCAGAACGGGAGGATGTATGAGGAAAACTTCGTTCAAGAGCCTGCTCGTGGCAGGCGTGTTCCTGTCCGGCGTGCTGATCGCTGGGTCCGCGATGGCCCAGAACGGACAGGACGATCTGACGAAGATGCAGCACGATGCTGCGCAGGTCGTCATGCCGACGGTCAACTACGCCAATACCCGCTACTCCACCCTCGACCAGATCAACGCCCAGAACGTCGGCAAAATGCAGGTTGCCTGGACGTTCTCCACCGGCGTCCTGCGCGGACACGAGGGCGCGCCGCTGGTCATCGGCGATGTGATGTACGTGCACACGCCGTTCCCGAACATCGTCTATGCGCTCGACCTCAACAACAACGGCCGCATTCTCTGGAAATACGAGCCGAAGCAGGACCCGAACGTCATCCCGGTGATGTGCTGCGACACGGTCAATCGCGGCCTGGCCTATGGCGACGGCAAGATCCTGCTGCACCAGGCCGACACCACGCTGGTCGCGCTGGATGCCAAGACCGGCAAGGTGGACTGGTCGGTGAAGACCGACGATCCCGGCAAGGGCGCGACCGGCACCGATGCGCCGTATGTCGTCAAGGACAAGGTGTATGTCGGCGTCTCCGGCGGCGAGTTCGGCGTGCGCGGCTGGCTGGCCGCCTATTCGCTGAAGGACGGCAAGGAGGTCTGGCGCGCCTATTCCGAAGGGCCGGACAAGGACATCCTTGTCGATCCGCAGAAGACCACCATGCTCGGCAAGCCGATCGGCGAGAACTCCTCGCTCAAGACCTGGAAGGGCGACCAGTGGAAGATCGGCGGCGGCGGTACCTGGGGCTGGTACTCCTATGACCCGCGCACCAACCTGATCTATTACGGGTCGGGCAACCCGTCCACCTGGAACCCGTCGCAGCGGCCGGGCGACAACCGCTGGTCGATGACGATCTTCGCCCGCGATGCCGACACCGGCATGGCGAAATGGGTCTATCAGATGACGCCGCATGATCAGTGGGATTATGACGGCGTCAACGAGATGATCCTGACCGACGAGAAGATCGACGGCAAGATGCGGCATCTGCTGGAGCATTTCGACCGCAACGGCTTCGCCTATTCGCTCGACCGCGACACGGGCGAACTGCTGATGGCCCATAAATACGATCCGGCGGTGAACTGGGCGACCAAGATCGACATGGACAAGTCGAGCCCGAACTACGGCCGGCCGGTGCTCGATCTGCGCTACTCGACCGAGCATGGCGGCGAGGACAACAACACCACCGGCATCTGCCCCGCAGCCCTGGGCACCAAGGACGAGCAGCCGGCGGCCTACTCGCCGGTGACGCACCTGTTCTACGTGCCGACCAACCATGTCTGCATGGACTACCAGCCGTTCCGCGTCGCCTACACCGCCGGCCAGCCCTATGTCGGCGCGACCCTTTCGATGTATCCGCCGAAGGGATCGAGCAACATGGGCAACTTCATCGCCTGGGACCCGCAGCAGGGCAAGATCGCCTGGTCGATCCCCGAGCAGTTCTCGGTCTGGTCGGGCGCGCTGGCGACGAAGGGCGACGTGGTGTTCTATGGCACGCTGGAGGGCTACCTGAAGGCGGTCGATGCCAAGACCGGCAAGGAGCTTTACAGCTTCAAGACGCCGTCGGGCATCATCGGCAACGTCGTCACCTACGAGAACAAGGGCAGGCAGTACGTGGCGGTGCTGTCGGGCGTCGGCGGCTGGGCCGGCATCGGCCTCGCGGCCGGGCTGACCGATCCGCATGCCGGCCTGGGCGCGGTCGGCGGCTATGCGGCACTGAGCAACTACACCAATCTCGGCGGCCAGCTCACCGTGTTCGCGTTGCCGAAGGACTAGCGGACAGCGCCATCCGGCCGGCGCGATGCCTCGCGCCGGCCGGCCCTTTCAGAAAATCCTGCGAATCCCATCAGCAAGTCAGCAAGGACGGCACAACTTGATCCTGTCCGCTCGCCTGTTCACCGCCTTTGTCCCGGCCGCGCTGCTATCGCTGGGCATCGGCCTTGCGTCCGCGGCGGAGCCTGCCGGCGCCAGCACCGACCCCTCCGGCAACCCGGCCGTCGCATCGACGCAGGACGGCAGCTATTTTGACAAGAAGGGATATCCCACCTTCAAGATATCGAAGGACGGCACCGTCGACTGGAATACCTATATCGGCTACGTCCGCTATACCGCGAACTGCATGCAGTGCCACGGACCGGACGGCATGGGCTCGTCCTATGCGCCGGTGCTGGTGAATTCGCTGCGCTACCTGACCTATGGCCAGTTCCTCGCGACCGTCGCCGGCGGCAAGAAGAGCGTGAATTCGTCCCAGGACCTGGTGATGCCGAGCTTCGGCACCAACAAGAACGTGATGTGCTACGTCAACGACATCTACGTCTATCTGCGCGCCCGCTCCGACGGCGCGCTGGGCCGTGGCCGCCCGGCCAAGCATGCGCCGAAACCCGCCGCCTTCACCAAGGCCGAAGACCAATGCATGGGATGAGACGCGTTCTGTGTCTCGGCGCCGCGCTGGCGGCGCTGTTCGCCGGCGCGGCAGGCGCGCAGGCGCCGGGGCTGGGCGGGGCGGTGGAACTGGTCGATCCGCACACGCTGCGCGTCTGCGCCGATCCGCAGAACCTGCCATTCTCCGACACGAAGGGCGCAGGCTTCGAGAACAAGATCGCCGACCTGCTCGGCCGGAAGCTGCACGAGCCGGTCGCGTACACCTATTATCCGCAGGTGATCGGGTTCTACCGCAACACGCTGAACGCGTTCCGCTGCGATGTCGTGATCGGCGTGGTGCAGGGCCTCGATCTGGTGATGACCACGCTGCCGTACTACCACACCAGCTATGCGCTGGTGTTCAAGCCGGGGCATGGGCTGGATGGCGTCAGCTCGCTCGAGGATCCGCGGCTGAAGGGCAAGCGGCTCGGCGTGGTCGCGCGCACGCCGCCGGCGACGCTGATGGTGCGGGATGGGCTGATGGACAATGCCAGGCCCTATCCGCTGACCGTCGATACCCGCGTCGAGGCGCCCGGCAAGACCATGATCGATGACCTGGTGGCGGACCGCATCGACGCCGCGGTCCTGTGGGGGCCGATCGCCGGATTCGACGCGATCCATGCCGGCCAGAAGCTCACGGTGGTGCCGCTGCTGTCGGAACGCGGCGCGCCGATGGATTTCAGGATTTCGATGGGGGTGCGGCGCGGCGACCGGGAGTGGCGGCGCCGGCTCAACCGGCTGATCACCGAAAATCGCGACGCGATCGACAGGATCCTGGTGAGCTACGGCGTGCCGCTGCTGGACGAACAGGGCAAGCCGGTCTCTCCGTGACGCCGCGGCCGGCGGGCGGTCAGGAAAGCAGGCCCTGGATGGTCTGCTCCAGGGCATAGAGGCGCTGTTCGATCCGGTTCGGCACGTCGCAGGCCGCGGCGATCTCCTGCCGCCGCTGCTCGAACAGCCTGGTTTCCCAGCCAAGCCGTCCGCTGAGCGGGCCGGCCTGCGCGGCCGTGTTTGAGCCGGCATCCGGTTGCTGGGCGCGCAGCTTGTCCATGTCGGCATGAATGTCGGCGGCAAGCTGCTTCTGCCGCTTGCCGAAGCGATCCAGCCCGGCCACCACCTGCCCGCGCTCGGCATTCATCGTCTGGAACACGCCGGCGGCGAGGGCCAGCAGCTTTTCCCGGCGGGCGCCGCCGGCGGCATGCGCGAAATCCTTGATCGCCGCCTCGGCCTGGTCCAGCGGCATGCGCCGCTCCGCGACGCGCTGCGCCAGCGATGCCACTTCCGCGTCCTGCGACCAGTGCTGCATCGCCGCCGTCAGGTCGGGGCCGTTCCACAACGCGCCGATCGACAGGTCGGCGACCTTGATCTGCTGGCAGGGCCAGTCGGGATCGCGAACCGGCGGCGCCGCGATGGCGCTTCCCGTGCCCAGCAGCAGCAACACCGTCAGCGCGGCCGGCTTCATGCGCCGCCTCCGCCGCGCCGGCCGATCAGGCCGCGCGAAGGGTCGTAGGCCAGGATTGCGCCGAGTGTGAACAGCACCGTCATCCCCAGCACCACCGCGAGCGATGTGATGTCCAGCTTGGCGTAGAGCGCGAAGCGGATCAACTCCACCGCGTAGGTGAACGGATTGAAGCGGCAGACCATGTAGACCAGCGGGCTCGACTGCTGCACCAGCCACAGCGGGTAGAGCGCGGACGAGGCGAAGAACATCGGAAAGATCACGAAGTTCATCACGCCGGCGAAGTTCTCCAGCTGGCGGATCGCCGAGGACAGCAGCATGCCGAGCGCGCCGAGCATGAAGCCCGACAGCGCCAGCGCCGGCAGCACCGTGAGCCAGCCGAGCGGCGGGATGTCCACGCCCCACAGCCAGGCGACGACGAGATAGGCGTACACCTGCAGCACCGACACCGCGGTGCTGGCCAGCAGCTTCGCCACCAGCAGGAACCAGCGCGGGAAGGGGCTGACCAGCAGCATGCGCATGTTGCCCATCTCGCGGTC
>JAJZVE010000495.1 GCA_021845835.1 Pseudomonadota bacterium
GGTTATCGGCATTCAGGGGCTTCAAAAGAGCTTTGGCAGCCATATCGTGCTCCGCGGCGTCGACATGACGGTTCGGCGTGGCGAGGTCGTCGTCCTGATCGGGCGCAGCGGCAGCGGAAAATCCACCCTGGTACGCTGCATCGCCGGGCTGACGTCAATCGACGGCGGGCGGATTGATCTGTTTGGAACCGTCGTTGAGAATCACGGCACCAGGCTGCCGGCGGCACCCGCTCGCGCCGCCCGCCGCCGCGTCGGTATGGTGTTTCAGGACTTCAACCTGTTCCCGCATCTCGATGCCAGCCGCAACGTCTCTCTCGCGCTTCAGAAAACACAGGGCCTGGCAAGGGTGGAAGCACGACAGCGGGCTTGCGCTGCGCTGGCCAAGGTCGGGCTTGGCGATTTCGCCGCGCGCTTTCCCTATCAGCTCTCCGGCGGGCAGCAGCAGCGTGTCGCGATCGCCCGCGCCCTGGCTCTTGCGCCGGACGTAATGCTGTTCGACGAGCCTACCTCCGCCCTCGATCCGGAATTGAAACGGGAGGTATTGGTCGTGATACGCGCGCTGGCCGAGGAGGGCATGACGATGGTCATCGTCACGCACGAAATGAAGTTCGCGCAAGGTGTCGCCGATCGCGTGGTGTTCATGGACGGTGGCGCAGTGGTCGAGGATGGACCCCCGCAAGTGATGCTCACCAACCCGCGCCAGGAAGCAACACGGGTCTTCCTGCAGGATCTGATCGAGACGTGACGCCACACGGACCTCCGCTGGCGCGGCGTTTTAGTTCAGCCGCGGGCGGTCATGGGCTTGCGGCGTCGCGGCAACCCCACGAGCGGCCAAAGAGCCGTGTCCCCGGCGGCTTCGCGCAGAACTTGCTCCGCGGCCAGCCGCGTCTGCTGCAGGTAATCCTCGACGAGCCGGGCGTTGCGGGTCTCGCGACTGCGGCAGAGTTGGAAGTCGAACGAAATCTCGGGCTCGAAGCGCCGTACGATCAGCCGCTTCTGAAAGCCGCTGATCATCAGCGGATGTACCAAGGAGACACCCAGCCCGGCCGCCACGAACTCGCACAACGTCGGCGCGACGGTCGCGACGAGAGCGATGTTCGACCGGGTCTGATGGGTCGCAACGAGGGCATCGACCCTTTGGCCCGTGAAGCTTTCGCGGTCGAAGGAAACGAAGGGCGTATCGTCCAGGTCCGCCAGACCGATCACGCGTTTGCTCGCCAACGCGTGACCCAGCGGCATGATACATACCAGCGGATGTTTGAGCAGGGACTCACTAACGACGTAAGGGTTGTCAACGCGCGAGCTGACCAGGGCTACGTCGAGTTTGCGCGTCACCAGTTGTTCGGCAAGCCATTGCGAGCTGCGGGACTCAATCGAGCAGAAGACATTTGGATGGCGCTTCAGGAAGCCCATGGTGACCTCCTGGATAAATCGCCCAGACAGTGCCGGCAGCACGCCGACGGCAAGCCTTCCCTGTTCCTCCCGGCGGATCGCCTCGACGGCGTTCTCAACCTGCTGCACGCCGCTGAAGATGCGGTCGATCTCGTGGTAGAAACGCATGCCTCGCTCGGTCGGCACCAACCTGCCCTTGACCCGATCGAACAATCTCAGCTCTGCGTCAGTCTCGAGATTGGCAACGAGCTTACTCAGCGCCGGCTGCGAAACGTTCAGGATGCTTGCCGCACGACTCACCGTACCGTGTTCGATCACGGCCTTAAATGCCTCGATCTGCCGCAGATTGAGCCGCCGTCGCACTCACATCTCCAGGAATCCAGGATCACGAGGAACGCCCTTGATGGATAGAACGCCCGCTCGCGGCCTCCGCGTCAATGCATGGCGGTGCACAGGCGCGCGGCGGGACGGAACCGGCCGATCCGGATTCCGCGCATCGGTCGCCTCGCATGCCTCCCAGAAACGGAAAATCTGATGTTCCGCAGATCACACACCCCCTCCGCCGGCGTCGTCATTTATGTCGATGGCAAGCCGGTCCACGCCGCGGCGGAGGAAAGCGTGGCCGCGGCGATGCTGGTCGCCGGATTCACGAGCTTCCGTGCATCCGCCGTGAGCGCGGCGCCGCGCGCGCCGCATTGCATGATCGGCAACTGCTTCGAGTGTCTCGTTGAGATCAATGGTCAGCCAGACCGCCAGGCCTGCCTGACCATTGTCAGTGATGGCATGCATGTCCGCCGACAGGCGGAGGAACCGGGCCCATGAGCAACGAACACCACGACCTCGCGATCGTGGGTGCGGGCCCTGCCGGCATGGCGGCCGCCGTCACCGCGGCTGAACTCGGGCTCGACACCGTGGTGCTGGACGAGCAGCAGGCCCCCGGCGGACAAATCTACCGCAACATCGAGGCCCTCGAACGCGGCGGTCACATCGAGAAACTGGGCGACGATTACCGGCGCGGTGCCGAGCTGGCCGGCGCCCTGCGCGCCAGCACAGCAACCTACTGTCCGGGCAGCGTTGTCTGGCAGACCTCGCCGGACGGACGGATCGGCCTAACCGGACCGGATGGGGCGAGGATGGTGCATGCGCGTCGCATCCTCTTGGCGACTGGCGCCATGGAGCGCCCCGTGCCGATACCGGGCTGGACACTTCCCGGCGTGATGGGGGTGGGCGCGGCTCAGACCTTGTTCAAGGCCTCTGATATCGTCCCGAACGTGCCGGTCGTGATCGCCGGTTCTGGTCCCCTCATCTACCTGGTCGCACTGCAACTCGCGCGTGCCGGCTGCACCATCGCGGCCCTTCTTGTTACCACGCCCGCCAGCCGCATCGCCAGCGCACTGAAGGAGCTGCCACGCGCGCTGCTCGCCGGGCGAAATCTCCTCAAGGGAGTCGGCTGGGTGCAAGAGGTCCGGCGCCTCGGCATCCCGCTCGCCAACGGCGTCTCTGGCCTGCGCATCGACGGCAAGGATCGCGCGGAAGGAATCTCTTACGAGGCCGATGGCAGCCGCCACCGCCTCGCCGCCGGCCTCGTGCTGCTGCACGAAGGTGTGATCCCCAACAACCAGCTCAGCCTTTCGACCCGGTGCCAGCAGATTTGGGACGCGGCACAGCTCTGCTGGCGGCCGGCAACCGACGAATGGGGCGCAACGTCAGAGGAACGCATTGCGATCGCGGGGGATGGCGCGGGTATTCTTGGCGCGCTGGCCGCGGAAAACCTCGGCCGGCTTGCCGCGCTGGATACCGCGTTCCGTCTCGACTGCATTGACCAGGCGGAGCGGGATCGACGCGCCCGCCCCGAGCGCGCCGCGCTAGCGCGCCACAAGCGCATTCGCCCCCTGCTGGATCGACTGTTCCAACCGGCCGCGGAGAGCCTTTTGCCAACCGACCCCGACACGATCATTTGCCGTTGCGAGGAAGTAACGGTCGCACAGATGCGCGAGGCCGTGCACTTGGGCGGCGAGGACCCCAATCGCGCCAAGATCTTCACCCGTTGCGGCATGGGTCCCTGCCAAGGGCGCATGTGCGGCCCCACCGTCGCCTCGCTGATCGCACACGAGACCGGCCGGACGATGGCGGCAGTCGGCACCTATCGCATCCGGGTTCCGGTGCGGCCGATTCCGCTGATGACGCTCGCGGGCCTAATCGGCGAGGAAGAAGGCCTGCCGCCGGGGGAGAGCACGCTGTGAGCATCACGGACACCGACGCGATCGTCATCGGTGGCGGGCTGCACGGCACGTCCACGGCAATGCACTTGGCTCTGAAGGGCATGCGCCCGATCGTCATCGAAAAGAACTCCGTTGGGCGTCACGCCTCGGGGGTAAACGCCGGCGGCGTGCGTCAGCTGCTGCGCGATCCCGCCGAGATACCGCTCTCCATGGCCGCCATGGATCGGTGGCTCGACCTGGAGAGCCTGCTCGGTCGCTACGCGGCGATGTGCGAATTCGTTGGCCATATCGGTCAAGTCGCGGTGGCTGAAACCGAGGCGGACATGCGCAAGCTCGAGGCCCGCGCGGCGGAGATCCGCGCGCTGGGCTGGAATCACGAGGAACTGGTCGACCGACAGGAGCTCCGCCGCCTGCTCCCCGCCGTTGCGGATCATTGCATCGGCGGCCTGGTTTCCCGTCGCGATGGCCAGGCCACGCCCTACCTCACCAGCCAGGCTTTCCGGCTGCGCGCGATCGAGCTTGGCGTGCGCTTCGTGGAGGGCGTACGAGTGACCGGGCTCGAGCATGGCACGCGTTGGCGCGTGCTGACCACCGACAGCATCTTCACCAGCGAGATTCTGATCAACTGCGGCGGCGCCTGGGCGTGGCAGACGGCTTCACTCGTGGGCGAAACGCTGCCGCGCGGATATTTCGCGGCGACCATGATGGTGACTGGCCGCATGCCTTCCTTCGTGGATCCCGTCGTCATCGGTACCGGGCGCCAGCTCTCCTTCAAGCAGACGTCGACCGGCACGGTGGTCATCGGTGGCGGCATTCTTGGCATCGCCGACCTGACCAAGGAGACGGCCGATCCCGTAGCGGAACGGATGCGCGTAAGTGCCGAGACCTGCTCCATCCTGTTCCCGATAATGCGTCGTGCCACAATCGT
>JAJZVE010000005.1 GCA_021845835.1 Pseudomonadota bacterium
AATGGCCTTCCGCCAGATGATATGTCAGGACGTGTCGTCTATTACTTCGAGCGGTCGGTGACGACGCAGGTGAACGACATCGAGCATATGGAGTCGCAGTCGCTGCCTGGCTACGGAATTATCAAGGTATTCTTCCAGAAGACGGTCAATATCAACGCGGCCCTCGCCCAGGTCACCGCTGCGTCTCAGACGGTGCTCAAGCTGCTGCCGGCTGGCATCACGCCGCCTTACGTGCTGCGGTTCAACGCCTCCTCGGTGCCGATCCTGCAGATCGCGGTGTCCAGCAAGACGCTGCCCGAGCAGACGCTGTTCGACTACGCGCAGAACTTCATCCGCCCGCAACTCTCCAGCGTCGCCGGCGCCGCCATCCCGTCGCCCTACGGTGGCAAGGTGCGGCAGATCCAGATCGACATCGACCAGCACGCGCTGCAGCAGTTCGGCCTGTCGGCGCAGGACGTGAGCAAGGCGCTGGCGGACCAGAACCAGATCACGCCCGTCGGCACGGAGAAGATCGGTAAATTCGAATACACTGTCGAGTTGAACAACAGCCCAACTGCCATCGCCGATTTGAATTACCTCCCGGTCAAGAGGGTCAACGGCACCGTCATCTACATGCGTGATGTTGCGTTCGTCCATGACGGATACCCGCCACAGACCAATATCGTCCGGGTGAACGGCAGCCGGGCCGTGCTGATGACCGTTCTCAAGGTCGGCTCCACTTCCACGCTTGACATCATCAGCGGCATCAAGGCGCTGCTGCCGCATGTGCGCGAGACGCTGCCGCCCGGCATCCGGCTCGACGCCGTCGGCGACCAGTCGGTGTTCGTGCTGGACGCCGTGGGCGGCGTGATCCGTGAAGGCGCCGTCGCCGCCGCCCTCACCGGGCTGATGATCCTGGTGTTCCTTGGCAGTTGGCGATCGACCGTCATCATCACCGTGTCGATCCCGCTGGCCGTGCTGACCTCGATCTCGATCCTGTCGGCGCTTGGCGAGACCGTCAACGTCATGACGCTGGGCGGGCTGGCGCTGGCGGTCGGCATTCTGGTCGATGACGCGACCGTGACCATCGAGAACATCAATTATCATCTGGAACAGGGCAAGAAGATCGAGACCGCGATCATGGACGGCGCGCGGCAGATCGTGGTGCCGGCCTTCGTCTCCCTGCTCTGCATCTGCATCGTGTTCGTGCCGATGTTCAGTCTCGGCGGCGTCGCCGGCTTTCTGTTCATGCCAATGGCCAAGGCGGTGGTGTTCGCGCTGATCGGCTCGTTCGTGCTGTCGCGCACGCTGGTGCCGACGCTCGCCAGCTATCTGCTGGGCGCGCAGGCGCTGCACGGCCACACGGCAGCGCCGCCGCGCAACGTCTTCGGACGCTTCCAGCACGGCTTCGAACGCCGCTTCGGGCGCGTGCGCACTGGCTATCACGACACGCTGGCGCTGGCGCTGGGTCGGCCGTGGCGGTTCGTGGCCGGGTTCCTGGCGGTGGTGCTGGTGTCGTTCGCGCTGGTGCCCTGGCTCGGGCAGAACTTCTTCCCCTCCACCGACTCGGGGCAGATCAAGCTGCACGTACGCGCCCAGACCGGCACCCGGATCGAGGAAACCGCGCGGCTGTGCGACGACGTGGAAACGGCGATCCGCCGCGTCATCCCGCCGCGCGAGCTGACCAGCATGGTCGATAATATCGGCCTGCCGATCAGCGGCATCAACATCGCCTACGGCAACTCCGGCACCATCGGCGTCGAGGACGTTGACGTGCTCATCACGCTCGATGCCAACCATGCCCCGACCGACGACTACGTGCGGCGGCTGCGCGAACTCCTGCCGCGCCAGTTTCCGGGCGCCACCTTCTCCTTCCTGCCGGCCGACATCACCACGCAGGTCCTCAATTTCGGCCTGCCGGCGCCGATCGATGTGCGCATCACCGGCCGGCAGGTGGAGAACAACCGCGTCTATGCCAACACGGTGCTGGCCCGCGTCGCGCGCGTGCCGGGGATCGCGGACGCGCGGGTGCAGCAGGCGTTCAACCAGCCGACGCTCTACGTCGATGTCGATCGCACCTTCGCCGACCTGACCGGCCTGACCGAGCGCGACGTGACCAACAGCCTGCAGGCGACGCTGGCCGGCAGCATCCAGACGGCGCCGACCTTCTGGCTCGATCCGCACACCGGCGTGTCGTACCCGATCGTGGTGCAAATGCCGCAATACGGCATCGACAGCATCGGCGAACTCGTCAACGTGCCGATCACCTCGAACAGCGCGAGGCAGCTGCTCGGCGGGCTGGCGACGGTGCGGATCGGCGCCTCCAGCGCGGTGGTGACGCATTACAACGTGCAGCCGGCGATCGACATCTATGCCGCGGTGCAGGGCCGCGACCTCGGCGGCGTCGCCGCCGACGTGGACGCGATCCTGGCCGATACCCGCGACCAGGTGCCGCGCGGCAGCCTGGTGGAACTGACCGGGCAGGTCACCACCATGACCAGCGCGTTCGGCGAGCTGTTCTTCGGCCTCGGCTTCGCGATCATGCTGATCTACCTGCTGATCGTGGTGAACTTCCAGTCCTGGCTCGACCCGTTCGTGATCATCACGGCGCTGCCGGCCGCACTTGCCGGCATCGTCTGGATGCTGTTCGCGACCCGCACCACTTTGTCGGTGCCGGCGCTCACCGGCGCGATCATGTGCATGGGCGTCGCCACCGCGAACTCCATCCTGATCGTCAGCTTCGCCCGCGAACAGCTGGCGCTGGGCAAGGACGCGGTGGCGGCGGCGCTGGAAGCCGGCTTCACCCGCTTCCGCCCGGTGCTGATGACGGCGCTCGCGATGGTCATCGGCATGGCGCCGATGGCGCTCAGCGCCGACCAGAACGCCCCGCTCGGCCGCGCCGTGATCGGCGGTCTGGTCTGCGCCACTGTCTCGACACTGTTCTTCGTTCCGGCCATCTTCAGCCTCGTGCATCGCCCGCGCGGCGAACCACCGCTGCCGAAACAGCCGGCCGCCTTGCCAGCCCTTGCCAACCATCCCTGATATCGGACCGACAGATGCGTGACACCTCGGAGCAACCCCTCGATCCCGCGCCGCGCCGCTCGCACACCGGGCTGAAGCTGGCAGGTGCGGCCGCGCTGATCGTCGCGGCGGCGGTAGCCGCCAACGGCATCTGGGAACGCAACCGCAGTTACCAGAAGCTCGCCGCATGGACGGACGCGCAGGCGATCCCGACGGTCGCGATCGTCCACCCGCAGCCGGAGACCAAGGCGCAGCCGCTGGTGCTGCCGGGCGATATCGATGCCTGGTTCGAGGCACCGATCTACGCCCGCGTCGCCGGGTATCTGAAGATGTGGTACACCGATATCGGCGCGGTGGTGAAGACCGGCCAGGTGCTCGGCGAGATCGACACCCCCGACCTCGACCAGCAGCTCGACCAGGCCAGGCACGACCTGGCCTCGGCCGTCGCCGACTGGAAGCTCGCCGAAGTGACCGCGAAGCGCTGGTCGGGGCTGCTGAAATCCGGATCGGTGTCGCAGCAGTCGGTGGACGAGTGGACCGCCAAGGCGGTGGCGCTGAAAGCGAAGGTGGAAGCTTCCGAGGCCAATGTGGATCGGCTGAACGCGCTGGAAAGCTTCAAGCAATTGACCGCACCCTTCGACGGCGTGGTGACGTCGCGCAAGACCGATATCGGCGCTCTCATCAACATCGGCTCCGGCAGCGGCGTCGGTCCCGAACTGTTCGCCGTGTCCGATATCCACAAAATGCGCGTCTATGTGCGCGTGCCGCAGAGCTTCTCCTCGCAGATCGCGATCGGCATGCAGGCGACGCTGGGGCTGCCGCAATACCCCGACCGCACCTTCCCGGCGACGGTGCTCACCACCGCGAACGCGATCAACCCCGAGAGCCGCACCGTGCTGGTCGAGCTGGAGGCCGAGAACCCCGACAAGAAGCTGTGGCCCGGCACCTTCGCCAATGTCAGCTTCCAGCTGCCGGCCGATACCAGGGTGCTGGAAATCCCGGCAAGCGCGCTGCTGTTCCAGTCGGAGGGGCTGCAGGTCGCGGTGCTGGGTCCGGGCAACAAGGTGGAGATCCGCAGCGTCAAGGTCGGCCGCAACTTCGGCACCACGGTGGAAGTGCTGACCGGCCTCAGCGCCACCGACCGGGTGATCGACAGCCCGCCCGACGCGATCGTCGCCGGCCAGACCGTGCATCCCGAGGAGGAGACTTCGGCCATCACCCGCGACACCGGCGAGGCGCCGGCCGCCGCGGGAACGGCCCCGCCGCATGCCGGCAATCAGCCGGCGGCGGCGCAATGACGCGGCGGCGTGCGGCGCTGGCACTCGGCGGGGCGCTGCTGCTCGCCGGCTGCGACCTGGCGCCGCACTACAAGGTGCCGACGGTCAGCGTCCCCGCGTCCTACCGCGACACCGCCATCTGGCGCACCGCGGTCCCGGCGGACACGGCGCCGAAGCCCGACTGGTGGAAGGGCTTCGACGATCCGACGCTCGACAAGCTGGAGGATCAGCTCAACCGCCAGAACATCACGCTGGCCGCCGCCGCCGCCGCCTTCGACCAGGCTCGCGCCACCGCCGCAGAGGCGGAGGCAGGGCTGTTCCCACAGTTCGGCGTGGAGGGCGGCATCGCCAAGACGCAATACACGTCCAACACGGCAAGGAAGACCGACTTTCTGAAGGCACACGGACTCAGCCCCGATTTCCTGGCTCGCAATACCTTGGCGGGCGGGCTGACCTACGAGTTCGATTTCTGGGACCAGATCCACAACCAGATCGCCGCCGGCGAAGCCACGGCGCAGGCGACCGGGGCGGACCTCGCCTTCCTGCGGCTCAGCCTGCAGTCGGAACTGGCCAACGACTACCTGCTGCTGCGCGGACTGGACGCCGAGCAGGATCTGCTCACGCATACCGTGGCCGCCTACCAGCAGGCGCTGGACGTCGCGACCAACCGCTTCAACGGCAAGATCTCGCCGGAGATGGACGTGACGCGGGCGCAGGCGCAGCTGGAATCGGCGCACGCGCAGCTTGACGATGTGGCGGCCCGGCGGGCGCTCGCCGAGCATGCCATCGCCACGCTGGTCGCGGTCCCGGCGCCCGTCTTCGCGATCCCGCCGAGCCTTGCGCCGATCGCGCTGCCGGCGCTGCCGGCCAGCGTGCCGTCGGTGCTGCTGCAGCGCCGTCCCGACATCGCCGGGGCGGAACGGCGGGTGGCGGCGTCAAACGCGCTGATCGGCGTGGCGCGCGCCGCCTTCTTCCCCAATATCGCGCTGAACGCGATCGGCGGCGTGCAGGCGTCGAACCTGAACATGTTCAACGCGCCGAGCACGTTCTTCTCGCTCGGTCCCACTCTGCAACTGCCGATCTTCGAGGGCGGGTTGCTGAACGCGCAGGAAGCGGCGACCATCGCCGCCTTCAACGCCGCCACCGCCAATTACCGCAACAGCGTGCTGACCGCGTTTCAGGAGGTCGAGGACGCGCTGGCGCAACTGCACTACTATGGCGTGGAGCAGGCCGACGACCGGCGGGCGGTGGCCGCGGCGCAGCGCACGCTGGACATGGCGCTGGCGCTCTACAACGACGGCGCCGCCAACTTCCTGGAAGTCGTGGTGGCGCAGGAATCGCTGCTCGGGTCGCAGCAGTTGCTGCTGCAGTTGCAGACGCAGTACCTGCAATCCGGCGTGCGGCTGGTGCGCGCGCTCGGCGGCGGCTGGAGCGAGCGGGACCTGCCCGGCATGCGCGAGATGCCGCTCTATCACGAGACATTGGCGGAATAGCGGTCAGCGGCGCGAAGCGGTCCGGCGGCGCGGGAACGGGATGACCACCCCGCCCGTCGCCGGTCGCGCCAGCGGTGGCGGCGGTGGGGGCGGCGGCAGTTGCGGCACGCGCGAGGGCGGCGGGGGAATGTTGCGCACCCAGGCGGCATAGGCATGGCGGGCCTGTTCGCGCTCCGCCGCCGCCCGCACCTGCCGCTGGTGCCGGCCCCGCCACCAGCGCCGTACGTCGGTGAAGAAGAACCACCCATAGGCGGCGCTCCACACGACCGCCGCGACCGAGGCGAGCACCGTGTTGAGCATCGTCCTCCCTCGCCCGCGCCAGCCCAGCGTCAGCGGCCGGTCAGTATGCGCTCCACCAGCTGGCGCACCGTCGGGATGAAGCCGTTGCTGTAGAACGGGTCACTGGCAAAGCGGAAGCCGTTGTGGCCGCTGAACATCAGGTTGTGTTCCATCACCTCGTCGCTGTCCGACTCGTGTGCCACCGCCTGCAGCGTCTTCTGGATGCAGAAGCTGCGCGCATCCGCCTTCTTGCCGGTGCTGAGATCCGGCTCCACCTGCGACCAGTTGGAGAAGCGGCACTGGCTGAGGCAGCCCATGCAGGCCACCTGGTCGGCGCGGATTTCCCGCGCCTTCTCCGGGGTGACGAAGATCAGCGTGCTGTCCGGTGTGCGCAGCGCCTCGGTGAAGCCCTCCGCCTCCCATTCCTGCACGCGGACGAGGTCGGGCGGCGTGAGATAGACGATGCGCTGGCGCGGCCCGACGCCGAACGGTGCCAGATGCTCGCCCACCGGCTCGGTCGAGTACGCCACCTGCCGCTCGTTGCGCTCACGCAACTCGCGGATGAAGGCGTTGTTGACCGCCGAGGAATAGAAGCCGGTCGGGCTGAAATGGTTGAGGAAGATGTCGCCTTCCTTCAGCGTCAGCAGCTTGCGCTTCCAGGCGTCGCCGATCGGGCTTTCCTGCGTCAGCAGCGCGCGGGTGCCGAACTGGAACGCGATCGGGCCGAGCTCGGCATTGTCGATCCAGTCCTCCCATTCCTCCAGCCACCAGACGCCGCCGGCCATGATGATCGGCGTCTCGTCCAGACCGAATTCCCGCATCTGCCTGCGCAGCGCGAGCACCCGCGGATACGGGCTCTCCGGCCGGGCCGGGTCCTCGCTGTTCGACAGGCCGTTGTGTCCGCCGGCGAGCCACGGGTCCTCGTACACCACGCCGCCCAGCAGCGCCGCCGCCTTGTGGTAGGCGCGCCGCCACAGCGCGTTGAACGCCCGCGCCGAGGACACGATCGGGTAATAGTGGACGTTGAACCGCGCCGCGATGTCCGACAGCCGGTACGGCATGCCGGCGCCGCAGGTCAGGCCGTTGATCAGCCCCTTGGCCTGTTCCAGGATGCCGGTGATGACGCGCTCGGCGCCGCCCATCTCCCACAGGATATTGGCGTGGATGCGTCCCTTGCCGCCGGCGATCTCGTAGGCGCGGCGCGCCTGGGCGATGCCGCCGGCGATCGCGTAACGGATCAGCTCCTCGTGCCGCTCGCGCCGGGTGCGGCCGCGATACACCTGGGGGATGCGGCGGCCCTGGTCGTCGTAGCTGTCGGCGTTGACCGCGCTCATCGTGCCGACGCCGCCGCAGGACGCCCAATGGCCGGCGGTAATGCCGGTGGAAACGGCAACGCCCTTGCCGCCTTCGACCAGCGGCAGCAACTCCATCCCGCCCATGCGGATCGCGTTGATGGCCCTCATCGCGCCTGTCCCTTCGCGCCGGCAGGCCGGGAACGACCCGGCCTGTCACGCCACTGTAACGCGAGCCGCGCCGCTCCGCACCATCGCGGTGCAAGGCGGGCGCGGCTCTCCGCCCTACTCCGCTGCCGCTTCGCGCTCGCGCCGCCCGTCGCTGCGCCCGCCCTTGGGGCCAACCTTGTCGGAGACGTCCTCGCCGGTCGCCTGATCGACCACCCGCATGGACAGCTTCACCTTGCCGCGCTCGTCGAAGCCCAGCACCTTTACCTTCACCGCATCGCCGACGTTCACCACGTCCGTGGTCTTGGCGACGCGGCCCGTTGCCAGCTCGCTGATGTGCACGAGCCCGTCGCGCGAGCCGAGGAAGTTGACGAAGGCGCCGAACTCGGCGGTCTTGACCACCTTGCCGTTGTAGATCACGCCCACCTCCGGCTCCGCCACGATGCCGCGGATCCAGTCGATCGCGGCCTGCGCACGGTCGGCTTCGGTGGCCGCGATCTTGATCGTGCCGTCGTCCTCGATGTCGATCTTGGTGCCGGTCTGCTCGACGATCTCGCGGATCACCTTGCCGCCGGTGCCGATCACGTCGCGGATCTTCTCCTTGGGCACGTTGATGATGTGAATCCGCGGCGCATTCGCCGCCACGTCGCCGCGCGCCCCGGTCAGCGCCTTGCTCATCTCGCCCAGGATGTGCATCCGCCCGTCGCGCGCCTGATCCAGCGCGACGCGCATGATCTCCGGCGTGATCGAGGTGATCTTGATGTCCATCTGCAGCGAGGTGACGCCAACCTCGGTGCCCGCCACCTTGAAGTCCATGTCGCCGAGATGGTCCTCGTCGCCGAGGATGTCGGACAGCACGGCGAAGCCGCGGTCTTCCTTGATCAGACCCATGGCGATGCCGGCCACCGGGCGGCGCAGCGGCACGCCGGCGTCCATCAGGGCGAGCGAGCTGCCGCACACCGTGGCCATCGAGGAGCTGCCGTTGCTCTCGGTGATCTCGCTCACCACGCGGACCGTGTACGGGAACTTATCCTTGCCCGGCAGCAGCGGATGCACCGCCCGCCAGGCGAGCTTGCCGTGACCGATCTCGCGCCGTCCGGGGCTGCCCATGCGTCCCGTCTCGCCGACCGAATAGGGCGGGAAGTTGTAATGCAGCATGAAGTGGCGGCGCGATTCGCCCTCCAGCGCATCGACGATCTGCTCGTCCTGCGCCGTGCCCAGCGTGGCCACGCACAGCGCCTGCGTCTCGCCGCGGGTGAACAGGGCGCTGCCGTGCGCGCGCGGCAGCACGCCGACCTCGGCCACGATCGGGCGCACGGTGCGGGTGTCGCGTCCGTCGATGCGCAGGCCGGTATCCAGGATCGCGTTGCGGACGATGTCCGCCTCCAGGTCCTTGAACAGCGGTTTGGCGCGCTCGGCGTCCAGCCCCTCGGCGGTCAGCGCCTCGGCGGCCGCCTTCTTGGCCGTGCTGATGCGGTCGTGGCGGAGCTGCTTCTGCTGTTCCTGATAGGCCGCAGCGAGCGGCGCGCGCCCGAGCGCATCGACGCGGGCGGCGAGCGCCTGCTGCGCCGCATCGGCCTCCGGCAGCGGCCAGGGTTCGCGCGCGGCGTGCTCGGCGAGCGCGATGATGGCGTCGATCACCGGCTGGAACTGCGCGTGCCCGAAGGTGACGGCGCCGAGCATCACGTCCTCGGACAGCTCCTGCGCCTCGCTCTCGACCATCAGCACGCCGTCCTGCGTGCCGGCGACGACGAGGTCGAGCGCGCCGGCCTCGACCTGCGCGAGCGTCGGGTTCAGCACATACTGGCCGTCGATGTAGCCGATGCGGGCGGCGCCGACCGGGCCGAAGAACGGAATGCCGGACAGCGTGAGCGCCGCCGAGCAGCCGATCAGCGCCACGATGTCGGGATTGTTCTCCAGGTCGTGGCTCAGGACGGTCGCGATCACCTGGACCTCGTTGCGGAACCCGGCCGGGAACAGCGGCCGGATCGGCCGGTCGATCAGGCGGGAGACGAGGGTTTCATTCTCGCTCGGCCGTCCCTCGCGCTTGAAGAACCCGCCCGGGATCTTGCCGGCGGCGAAGCTCTTTTCCTGGTAGTTGACGGTGAGCGGGAAGAAGTCCTGGCCGGGCCTGGTGCTGCGGGCGCCGACCGCGGTGCACAGCACGATCGTGTCGCCGTAGCGGGCGAGCACCGCGCCGTCGGCCTGGCGCGCGATCTTGCCGGTTTCCAGCACGAGCTTGCGCCCGCCCCAGTCGAGTTCCTTGCGGAAGTAGTTGAACATCCTGTCGTCCTTGAATGCAGGCGCGACAAGCGTACGGTCGGCAGGGACGATCCGTATCTCCGCTGCGGGGGACGGCGTCTCGGGCTGCATGGGGCGGCCTGCAATCGGATGCAGGTCCGCGGAGCCATGTGGCCGGAAACGCCGTCCGCAACCCCCGCGCGTGCGGCAGAGGGTGCCGGATCGGCCGTCTGACGGTCCGCCGCTGGCGCGCGGCTGTCCGGGGGCGATCGGCCCCCGGTCGGCGTTGCCCCGCGTCCCCATGACGCGGGGTCTGGCCGGCGCCCCCTCATATAGGGCGCCGACCGGGCAGGACCACCTGGGACGCGGTCAGCGGCGCAGATTGAGCCGGCCGATCAGCGTCTCGTAGCGGGCCTGATCCTTGCGTTTCAGGTAGTCGAGCAGCCGCCGCCGCCGCCCCACCAGCACCAGCAGACCGCGCCGGCTGTGGAAGTCCTTGGCGTGGGTCTTCAGATGCTCGGTCAGGTTGGCGATGCGCTCGGACAGCAGGGCCACCTGCACTTCCGGGCTGCCGGTGTCGGCAGCGGCGGTTGCGTATTCGGTCACGAGCGCGCTGCGGCGCTCCGCGGTGATCGACATCATCTGCTCCTGCGTCTGGGGGTGGATCGTCGCGTGCGGCTACAACAGCCGTTCGGGCTTGAGCCAGCCGTCCTCCAGCCGGCACAGCCCGAGCACGCGCCCCCCCGCCATCGCGCGCGCCAACCCGCCATCGGGGTCGGCCGCCGCTGGAATGCGACCCATCAGCGTGACCAGGCTGATCGCCTGGCCGTGGCCGAGGCCGAAGGCCTCCGCTTCCGTCAAGGCCAGCGCCGGGATGTCGGCCAGCGCGGTCGCGACCGGAAGCAGGAAGTCCGGGGAAGTCGGCGGGGTATCCTCCGCGCGCGCCAGTTTGTCCAGCGGAATCGCGGCCTCCTCGCCGAATGGTCCGACCCGCTTGCGGCGCAGGGCGGCGACATGGCCGAGCGTGCCGCAGGCGCGCGCGAGGTCGCGGGCGAGGCTGCGCATATAGACGCCCTTGCCCGACTGCACCTCGAACACCGCGGTATCGGCATCCGGCCGCTCGATCAGCTCGAAGCGATCGACCCGCGCCGGCCGCGCCTCCAGCGCCGGCGGCGCGCCGGCGCGGGCGAGGTCATAGGCGCGCTCCCCGGCCACCTTCACCGCCGAAAACGCGGGCGGCACCTGCATGATATCGCCGCGGAACGCCGGCAGCGCGGCGGCGATCGCGGCATCGGACGGGCGGGCATCGGTGGTGGCGGTGACCTGCCCGTCGGCGTCGTCGGTATCGCGCGCCTCGCCGAAGCGCAGCGTGAAGCGATAGACCTTGGTGCCGTCCATGACATACGGCACGGTCTTGGTCGCCGCCCCGAAGGCGACCGGCAGCACCCCGGTCGCCAGCGGGTCGAGCGTGCCGCCATGCCCGGCCTTCTGCGCGTCGAACCAGCGGCGGACGCGGTTGACCACGTCCGTGCTGGTCAGCCCGGCCGGCTTATCGACGATCAGCCAGCCATCGAGCTTTCGGCCGCGCGGCTTGCGGTGACGCATGGGGGGAGTCCCTCGAAGGGCGCGCGGTGAAGCAGATCGGGCGCGGGATGGCAAGGGCGCGGCAGTCCGGCGCACGGGCTGGACGGTCAAAATGGTATGTTATATTATACCAAAATGGTGCCTCGAAAGCTTCGCATGGGAATGCCGTCGGCCGTGATCGCCGCCCTGGTTCTGCTGGCCGGCTCCCCCTTGGCGCAGGCGGCGGGGCCGGTGAATATCGTCGCGGCGGAGAATTTCTACGGCGATGTCGCGCAGCAGATCGGCGGCGCGGACGTGCGCGTGACCAGCATCCTGAGCAACCCCGACCAGGACCCGCACATGTTCGAGGCCAGCCCCGCGGTCGGCCGTGCCCTGTCCGGCGCGCGCATCGCGGTGATGAACGGCATCGACTATGACCCGTGGATGGAGAAGCTTCTCGGCGCCACCAGGGCCGCCGGCCGCACCACCATCGTCGTCGCCGAACTGACCGGCCACAAAACCGGCGACAACCCGCATGTCTGGTACGACACGGCGACCATGCGTGCCTACGCGCGGGCGCTGGCGGACGCGCTGGGCGCGGCCGACCCGGCGCACGCGGGGGATTACCGAAAGAGACTTGCACAATTCGCGGACTCCCTGCGCCCGGTGGAGGCCAGGATCGCCGCCATGAAGGCGCGGCTGGCGGGGACGCCGGTGACGGCGACGGAACCCGTGTTCGGCTACGTGTTCGCGGCCCTCGGCATGACGGTGCGCAACATGCCGTTCCAGATGGCGGTGATGAACGACACCGAGCCGAGCGCCCGCGACGTCGCCGCGTTCGAGAACGACCTGAAGGCGCACCGGGTGAAGCTGCTGGTCTATAACAGCCAGGCCGCCGGCCCGATCGCCGCGCGCATGGAAAAGCTCGCCCGCGCGTCGCACGTCCCGGTGGTGGCGGCGACGGAAACCGAGCCGCCGGGCAGGACCTATCAGTCCTGGATGCTGGAGGAGCTGGATGCCGTCGATCGGGCGGTGCCGAACTAGCGTGAGCGCGATCGTATTCCGCGACGTCCGCCTGGCGCTGGGCGGCCGCACCATTCTGGACGGCGTCAGCCTGGACATCGGCGCCGGCGAGTTCGTCGGCGTGCTGGGACCGAACGGCGCCGGCAAGACGACGCTGATGCGCGCCGTGCTCGGGCTGGTGCCGCCCCGCCACGGCAGCATCACCGTGCTCGGCCGCCCGGCCGCGCGCGGCAGCCCGGCGGTCGGCTACATGCCGCAACTGCGTAGCGCCCTCCCCGCCACCCGGCTGACCGGGTGGGATTTTGTGGCCTGCGTGGTCGATGGCCACCGGCCCGGACTGCCCATCCTCGGCCGGGCGGCGCGGGCCGAGGTCGAGCGGGCGCTCGATCTGGTCGGCGCCCGCGACCTGGCGCGCCGGCCGCTGGCGGAAACGTCGGGCGGGGAGCGGCAGCTTCTGCTGCTGGCGCAGGCGCTGGTCGGCCGGCCGCTTCTGCTGCTGCTCGACGAACCGCTGCTCAGCCTCGACCCGCATCACCAGCGCGGCGTGGTGGAGCTGGCGAAGCTGCTGCAGACCGAACTCGGGATCACCGTGCTGTTCAGCGCCCACGAGCTGAACCCGTTGCTCGGCGCGCTCGACCGCGTGCTGTATCTTGGCAGCACCCAGGCGGCGCTTGGGACCGTGGACGAGGTCATCACCGGCCCGGTGCTGACGCGGCTCTACGGGTCGCAGATCGAGGTGGTGCGGCTCAAGGGACGGATCTTCGTCATGTCCGGCAGCCAGGACATGGAGCGCGTCGCGCACCTGCACGACGGGGCGCATGCCGGCCATGCTTGACTACGACTTCATGCGCAACGCCTTCGCCGCCGCCGGCATCGTCGCCGTGGTCGCCGGGGCCGTCGGCTACTTCCTGGTGCTGCGCGGCCAGACTTTTGCGGGTCACGCGCTCGCGCATGTCGGCTTCACGGGAGCCACCGGGGCGGTGCTGATCGGCGTCGCGCCGATCTGGGGCCTCGTGCTGATGACGGTCGCGGCCGGTATCGGCATGGGCGTCATGGGCGAGCGGCTGGCGCAGCGGGACGTGGCGATCGGCATCGTGCTCGCGCTCGCGCTCGGCTTCGGCCTGCTGTTCCTTCACTTCTTCACCGCCTTCGCGACCCAGGCGACGGCACTGCTGTTCGGCAACGTGCTCGCGGTCGATGCGGCAACGGTGTGGACCCTGCTCGGTCTCGGCCTGGTCAGCCTCGGCGCGCTCGGCGCGCTCTCCCGCCCGCTGCTGTTCGCCAGCCTGCAGCCGGATCTGGCGGAGGCGCGCGGCGTGTCGCTGCGGCTGGTGTCGGTGCTGTTCCTCGCCGTGGTGGCGCTGACCACGGCGTCCTGCGCGCAGATCGTCGGCGTGCTGCTGGTGTTCACCCTGATGGTCGGCCCGGCCGCCGCGGCGCAGCGCCTGACCAGCGGCATCGGCACGGGCGTGCTGCTCGCGGCCGGGCTGGCGCTGGCCGAGGCGTGGGCCGGCCTCGTGCTCGCCTACGAGACCGACTGGCCGACCAGTTTCTGGATCACGGCGCTGAGTGCCGCCGTCTATCTGCTGGCGACCGTTCCCCGGACCAGGGCCGGCGCCGCCTGATCGCTATGCCTGACCGGCCAGCACGCAGAGCGCGCGCATGCGCGCCACCGCCAGGTCGGGATCGCGCAGCAGTCCGGCGGCGTCGGCGAGGCGGAACACGTCGGCGAAATGCAGGATGCCGCGCGCCGACTGCAACCCGCCGACCATGACGAAATGCTGCTGGAACCCGTTGAGCCAGGCCAGGAACACGATGCCGGTCTTGTAATATTGCGTTGGCGCCTCGAAGATGCGGCGGGACAGCGGCACGGTGGGCGCCAGCAACGCGCGGTAGCCGGCGACGTCGCCGGTGCCGAGACAGGCCAGCGCCGCGGCGGCGGCCGGGGCGATCGCATCGAAGATGCCCAGCAGCGCATGCGAATGATGCGCGCCGTCGCCCTCGATCAGGTCGGGATAATTGAAGTCGTCGCCGGTATAGACGCGCACGCCCTCCGGCATGCGGGCGCGCAGCCCCGTCTCGTGCGCGGCATCGAGCAGCGACACCTTGACCCCGTCGATGCGCGCCGCGTGGCGATGCACCAGGGCGAGAAACGTCTCCGTCGCGACCGCCGTGTCGCGACTGCCCCAGTAGCCGGCGAGGGCGGGATCGAACGCCTCGCCCAGCCAGTGCAGGATGACCTTGTCGCGCGCCTGCCCGATCAGGCGCCCATAGACGCGCAGATAGTCCTCGGCGCCCCGTGCCACGCGGCAGAGCGCGCGGCTGGCCATCAGGATCAGCCGCCCGCCATGCCGCTCGACATGCGCCATCTGCGCCTCGTAGGCGGCGATCACGTCGGCCAGCGTCGGCGGCACGGCGGGATCGAGCTGGTCGGTGCCGGCACCGCAGGCAATCAGGCGGTTGCCGGCGCGCGCGGCGGCGCACGCCCGTTCGATCAGTTCGGCGGCGAGCGGCCAGGGCAGGCCGAGGCCGCGCTGCGAGGTGTCCATCGCCTCGGCAACGCCGAAGCCGAGCGACCACAGATGCTCGCGATAGGCGAGCGTGGCGTCCCAATCGAGCGCCGCCCGGTTCCACGGGTCGGCCATCGCCAGCGGATCGGCCACGACATGCACCGCGGCATAGGCGGTGCGCGGAAACGCTCCGCCGGTCGGGTACGGCAACGGCGTGCCGCGCAACCGATAGGGCGCGCGCGTGCCGTCGGCGCGCGGCAGGACGATCTCTGACATCATGCAGCCTCC
Organism: Pseudomonadota bacterium; assembly: GCA_021845835.1. Next base: position 15,135 of record JAJZVE010000005.1, read on the forward strand.
CTGCGCCCGACCGCGGGACTTGACGCGGCGGGCATGACCGACTTATACGTTTGGAACCTTCCAAATGCAATGCCCGACGAAGGCGCAGTTTTGCAGGGATAAAATTGGACAGTCCAAGTTCGATCAAGAGAGAGGCACCACGGCGGGTCACCATCCGGGACATCGCCCAGGCGGCCGGCGTCTCGAAATCCCTGGTCTCCCTGGTGCTGAACGGCAGCGACCTGGTCAGGCCGCAGACCCGCGCCCGGGTGGTCGAGGCGATGCGGGCGCTCGGCTACGTCTATAACCGCGGCGCGGCGCGGCTGCGCGCCGGCGGCGGCAACGCCATCATCGGCATGGTCATCAACGACCTCGCCAACCCCTTCTACACCGAGCTTGCCATCGGCATCGAACGCGCCTGTCAGAGCGCGGACGTGGTGCCGTTCATCGCCAACACCGCCGAGAGCGCGGTGCGTCAGGCGCAGGTGATCCGCTCGATGCGCGAATACGGTGCCGCCGGGCTGGTGCTGGCCCCGGCGATGGACACCGATCCGGCGCAGCTCGACGCGCTCACCGGCAACCTGCCGGTGGTGTTCGCCATGCGCTGGCTGCGCGGCGCCCGCGGCTCCGCCGTGGTGCCGGACAACCGGGCCGGCGCGCGTGCCGCGACGGCGCATCTGCTGGCGCTCGGCCACCGGCGCATCGCCTTCCTCGGCGGCATCCCGGGTATGCTGGTGCGCAGCGAGCGCGAGGCGGGCTACCGCGACGCGCTGCGCGCGGCCGGCATCGGCTGGGATCCGATGCTGATCGCGCACGCCCGTCCCGGCCGCGAGGGCGGGCGCGCCGCGGTGGCGCAGGTGCTGGCGCTGCCCGACCCGCCGACCGCCTGCCTCGCCTACAACGACGTGGTCGCAACCGGCGTGGTGCATGGGCTGACCGAGCGCGGCCGGGCGGCCGGGCGCGACTTCGCGGTGGTCGGCTTCGACGACATTGCCGAGGCACGGCAGATGGCGCCGCCGCTGACCACCGTCGCGGTGAACGGCGAGGGCCTCGGCGAGCGCGCGGCGCGGCTGCTGCTGCGCCTGATCGAGCAGCCGGGCGCGAAGGATGAGATCGTGATCGGGGCGACGCAGCTGGTGGTCCGCCAGTCCTGCGGCGCCCGCCTGGTAGCGGGAGCGGCGTGATGACAGTGGGCTGGGGACTGATCGGCGCAAGCACGATCGCGCGAGAGTGGGTGATCGGCGCGATCCGTGCGACCGGCGGCGAGGTGGCGGGCATTTTCAGCGCCGACCCGGCGCGCGGCCGCACCTTCGCCGCACAGAACCGCATCCGCCGCGTCGCCTCCGACCTGCCGGACCTGCTGGGCGATCCGAACGTACAGGCCGTCTATGTCTCCTCCACCAACGAGCGGCACGCGGAGCAGACGCTGGCGGCGGCGGCAGCCGGCAAGCATGTGCTGTGCGAGAAGCCGCTGGCGCTCACGCTGGCCGAGGCGCGGCACATGGTCGAAGCGTGTCGTGCGCACGGCGTCGTGCTCGGCACCAACCACCATCTGCGCAACGCGGCGAGCCATCGCGCCCTGCGCGCCGCCATCGCCGAGGGCCGGATCGGCCGCCCGTTGTTCGCGCGGGTCTTCCACGCCGTCTATCTGCCGCCGCATCTGCAGGGCTGGCGCATCAGGGACAAGCGCGCGGGCGCCGGCGTGGTGATGGACATCACGGTGCATGACGCGGACACGCTGCGCTTCGTGCTGAACGACGAGCCGGTCGCGGTGACCGCCATGACGCAATCCGCCGGCATGGGCGAAGCGGCGATCGAGGATGGCGTGATGGGCGTGCTGCGCTTCCGCTCCGGCGTGCTGGCGCAGTTCCACGATGCCTTCACCACGAAGTTCGCACGCACCGGCTTCGAGGTACACGGCACCGACGGCTCGCTGGTCGCCACCGATTGCATGTCGCAGCAGCCGATCGGCACGGTCGTGTTGCGGCGCGCGGAGGGAGAGCAAGCCTTGCCACTGCAGCAGGAAAATCTGTACGAGCGGTCGCTGCGCAACTTCCATGCCGCGATCGCCGGCACCGGCACGCCCTCGGCGGACGGCGCGGACGGCGTGCGTTCGCTCGCGGTCGCGCTGGCGACGCTGAAAGCGGCGGCGGACGGGCTGGAAACGCCGATCGATCCGGGATCGTGAGGCGCGCGTCATGGCATTCCCGCGCATCCTGACCGCCGACGCCGCCGCCGCCCTGATCCCCGACGGCGCGGTCGTCTCGGTGTCCTCATCCTCCGGCCTCGGCTGTCCCGATGCGGTGCTGGCCGCGATCGGGCGGCGCTTCGCGGCGACCGGCACGCCGCGCGGCCTGACCACGCTGCACCCGATCGCCGCCGGCGACATGTACGGCATCAAGGGCATCGATCACATCGCGCACCCCGGACTGCTGGACCGGGTCATCGGCGGATCCTACCCCTCCGGCCCGTCCTCGGCCGAGCCGCCGCGCATCTGGCGAATGATCGGCGACGATGCCGTCGCCGCCTACAACGTTCCGTCCGGCATCCTGTTCGACATGCACCGCGATGCGGCGGCACGGCGGCCGGGGGTGCTGACCAAGGTCGGCATGGACACCTTCGTCGATCCCGACCGCGAAGGCTGCGCCATGAACGCGCGCGCGGCCGCGCGCCCGGTGGTGCAGAAGGTCCGCTTCGCCGGCGACGAATGGCTGTTCTTCCCGGCCATCGTGCCGCAGGTCGCGATCGTCCGCGCCACCACGGCGGACGAGCGCGGCAACCTCTCCTTCGAGCACGAGGGCGCCTATCTCGGTCCGTTCGACCAGGCGCTGGCCGCCCACAACAACGGCGGTATGGTCATCGCGCAGGTCAAGCGCATCGCCAAGGCGGGTACGCTGCGGCCGTTCCAGGTGCATGTGCCGGGCGTGCTGGTCGATGCGATCGTCGTGGCACCGGAGCAGCTGCAGACGACGCAGACGCAGTACGACCCGGCGATCTCCGGCGAGGTGTTCCGGCCGCTGGACACGTTCGAGATGGCGCCGTTCGGCGTCGCCAAAGTGATCGCGCGGCGGGTGGCGCAGGAATTGCGCTACGGCGACGCCGTCAATCTCGGCTTCGGCATCTCCGCCAACGTGCCGCGCATCCTGATCGAGGAAGGAAGGCACGGCGATGTGACCTGGGTGATCGAGCAGGGTGCGGTCGGCGGCGTGCCGCTGCTCGACTTCCAGTTCGGCTGCGCCAGCAACGCCGAGGCGATGGTGCCCTCGCCGTACCAGTTCACCTATTTCCAGGGCGGCGGCTTCGATATCTCGCTGCTGTCGTTCCTGCAGATCGGGCCGGACGGCAGCGTCAACGTCTCGCGCCTTGCCGCGCGACCGCATGTCACCGCGGGCGCCGGTGGCTTCGTCGATATCACCGCCAATGCGCGCCGCATCGTGTTCGCCGGCCTGTTCACCGCCGGCGCCGAGCTGGCGGCGGACGCAGCGGGACTGGCCATCCGCCGCGAAGGCAAGGTGCGCAAGCTGACGCCGGCGATCGACCACGTCACTTTCTCCGGCCGCCGCGCCGCGGCGCAGGGGCAGCAGGTGCTCTACGTCACCGAACGCTGCGTGCTGGAACTGCGCGCGGACGGGCTGGCGGTGACGGAACTCGCGCCCGGCGTCGATCTGGAACGCGACGTGCTGGCGCAGGCGGATTTTCCGCTGCTGGTGCCGGCGCCGCCCAGGAGAATGGACGCGGCGCTGTTCCGCGCCGCGCCGTTCGGCCTGCGTCTGCAGGGAACGCCCACGTGAGCGTGGTGCTGGAAATCGCCGACGGCACGGCGCTGCTCCGGCTCGATCGGCCGGACAAGCTGAATGCGCTGGACCAGGGCATGATCGCGGCCCTGTCGGACGCCGCCGACCGCATCGACGCGGACGACCGCCTGCGCCTGGCCATCCTGACCGGATCGGGCCGCGCCTTCTGTGTCGGCGGCGACGTGGCGGCGTGGAGCGCGCTCGATGCGGTGGCGATGGGCCAGCACTGGGTGCGTGCGGGGCATCGGGCGTTCGACAAGCTGGCGCGGCTGCGCGTGCCGCTGGTCGCGGTGCTGAACGGTCCGGCGTTCGGCGGCGGGTTGGAACTGGCGGCGGCGGCGGACCTGCGCATCGCCGAACCCGGCGCAACTGTCGGTCTGCCGGAGACCGGCATCGGCATGGTGCCCGGCTGGTCCGGCACGCAGCGCCTGGTGCGCCGCTTCGGCGCCGGCCCGGTGCGGCGGATGTCGCTGTTCGGCGAGCGGTTCGCGCCGGACGCTGCGGCACGGCTCGGACTGGTGGATGAGGTGGTCGATGCGGGCGAGGGTCTGGCGCGGGCGCGGACGCTGGCGCGCGACGCCGGCGGGCGCGGCCGGCTGGCGGTGATCCTTGCCAAGCAGATGGTGAATGCGGCGGAAGGCGAGGAAGGCGGGGCAGTGCTGGAGATGCTGGCCGGCTCGCTCGCTGCCACCTCCGCCGAGCTGGCCGAGGGCGTGGCGGCGTTCCGCGAACGGCGTCCGCCGCACTTTGCATGAACGCAATTCCGCGTCCGAACGGGTCGGGCGCGCGAACGGGGAGAGAGACGGATGAGGAAAGCAAAGCTTCTTGTGGGAGTCGGCCTTGCCATGCTGCTGGCGGCCGGGACGGCGCGCGCACAGAAGTCCACGGTGGAAGTGCTGCACTGGTGGACGTCCGGCGGCGAGGCAGCCGGCCTGAGCGTGCTGCGCGACATGGTGCAGAAGCAGGGCGTGACGTGGAAGGACAACCCGATCGCCGGCGGCGGCGGCGGTTCCGCCATGACGACGCTGCGCGCCCGCTACACTGCCGGCAGCCCGCCCGATGCCTCGCAGATGCTCGGCTTTGCCATCCAGGACTGGGCGGATCAGGGCGCGCTTGCCGACCTGACGCCGATCGCGACCAAGGAAGGCTGGGACAAGGCGATTCCGAAGCCGCTCTGGCGCTTCAGCAAGTATGAGGGCAAGTGGATCGCGGCCCCGGTCAATTTCCACTCGACCAACTGGATCTGGGTGAACAAGGCCGCAATGGACCAGCTCGGCGCCCAGCCGCCGCAAAATTTCGCCGAACTGATCGCCCTGTTCGACAAGGCCAGGGCCGCCGGCATCATCCCGCTCGCGCAGGGTGGGCAGGCATGGCAGGAAGCGACGATGTTCGACAGCATCGTGCTGACCGAAGGCGGGCCGGAGTTCTACAAGAAGGCGATGCATGACCTCGATCCGGTGGCGCTGTCCGGCCCGATCATGCTGAAGGCGTTCGAGGACATGGCCACGCTGCGCAAGTATGTCGATCCGAACTTCTCCGGCCGCGACTGGAACCTGGCCACCGCGATGGTGATCAAGGGCGACGCGCTGATGCAGGTGATGGGCGACTGGGCGAAGGGCGAGTTCGTTGCCGCGCACAAGGTGGCCGGCAAGGACTTCGAATGCTACCGCTTCCCCGGCACGCAGGGCAGTGTGACGTTCAACTCCGACCAGTTCGTGTTCTTCAAGAAGGGCAAGGAGCTGACGCAGGGCCAGCGGATCATGGCTGGCGACCTGGAAAACAAGGAGTTCCAGTCCGCCTTCAACGTTATCAAGGGCTCCGTGCCCGCGCGCACCGACGTGTCGGACGCGGCGTTCGACGCCTGCGGCAAGAAGGGCATGGCCGACCTGAAGGAAGCGAACGCGAAGGGAACGCTGCTCGGTTCCTCCGCACAGGGCTACGGCGTGCCGCCGGCGGTGCAGAACGCGATGTATGACATCATCGACCGGCACTTCAACGGCCAGATCAAGACGGAAGACGCGCCGAAGCAGTTCGCCGCCGCGATCGCCGCTGCGAAGTAAGACGCCCATCCGGACAAAGCAGGCGCGGCCCCGGCCGCGTCTGCCCGAGAGGAGGCAACGCGATGTCAACGACGACCGTCTCCCCCGCCGCCATCCCGCGCACGCGCCAGGGGCGCGTGCAGCTTGCCGAGCTGCTGCCGCGGCTGGTGCTGGCGCCGTCCTTCGCGATCACCCTGTTGTTCGTCTATGGCTTCATCCTGTGGACGATCTATCTCTCGTTCACGCGCAGCCGGATGCTGCCGGTCTATGAGCTGACCGGCTTCGATTCCTACCAGCGTCTGTGGTCGCAGCCGAACTGGTACATGGCGCTGCACAACATCGCTATCTTCGGCGTGCTCTACATCGTGCTCTGCTCCGCGCTCGGGCTGCTGCTGGCGATCCTGCTGGACCAGCGCATCCGCGCCGAGGGCGTGCTGCGCACGATCTATCTGTATCCGATGGCGATCTCCTTCATCGTCACCGGCACCGCCTGGAAGTGGTTCCTCAACCCCGGCCTCGGCCTGGAAAAGACGCTGCATGCCTGGGGCTGGACCGGCTTCCATTTCGACTGGCTGATCAACACCGACATGGCGATCTACACCGTGGTGATCGCCGGCGTCTGGCAGGCCACCGGCTTCTGCATGGCGATGTTCCTGGCCGGCCTGCGCGGCATCGACGGCGAGGTGCTGAAGGCGGCGCAGATCGACGGCGCCTCCGCCTTCGCGACCTATCGGCGCATCGTCATCCCGATGCTGCGGCCGGTGTTCCTGTCCGCGATCATCGTGCTCGCGCACATGGCGATCAAGTCCTACGACCTGGTGATCGCGCTCACCGGCGGCGGGCCGGGCAACGCCACCGAGCTGCCCTCGACGTTCATGTATTCCTACACCTTCACGCGCAACCAGATGTCGGTCGGCGCGGCGAGCGCGGTGATGATGCTGATGACCATCGCCGCGGTGATCGTGCCCTACCTCTATTCCGAGCTGCGGGAGAAGACCCAATGAGCGGCACCGCGGCCACCGGCCCGGCCGGCGGCGGCCGGCTCGGGCGCGTCTTCATCTACGGATTGCTGCTGTTCTTCGCGGTGGTGTTCCTGACGCCGCTGTTCGTCATGCTGGTCACGTCGTTCAAGACGCTGGACGAGATCCACAACGGCAACATGCTCAGCCTGCCGCAGCACTGGACCGTGGCACCCTGGCTGGATGCCTGGGGGCGCGCCTGCGTCGGCCTGACCTGCAACGGCATCGCCGGCTATTTCGGCAACTCGCTGGAGATGGTGATCCCGGCGGTCACGGTCTCCACGCTGCTCGGCGCGTTGAACGGCTACGTGCTCACCAAATGGCGCTTCCCCGGCCACAAGCCGGTGTTCGCGCTGATGCTGTTCGGCTGCTTCATCCCGTTCCAGGCGGTGCTGATTCCAATGGCGCGGGTGCTCGGCCTGCTCGGCATCGGCAATTCGGTGCTGGGGCTGATCGTCACGCACATCGTCTATGGCCTCGGCTTCACCACGCTGTTCTTCCGCAACTACTACGAGGCGTTCCCGACCGAGCTGATCCGCGCGGCGCAGATCGACGGCGCCGGGTTCTGGCAGATCTTCCGCCGCATTCTGCTGCCGGCCTCGGCGCCGATCGCGATCGTCACGATCATCTTCCAGTTCACCAACATCTGGAACGACTTCCTGTTCGGCTCCGCCTTCACCTCGGGGGAAAACGTGCCGATGACGGTGGCGCTGAACAACCTGGTCAACACCTCGACCGGCGTGCGGCAGTACAACGTCGATATGGCGGCGGCGATGATCGCGGCGCTGCCGACGCTGTTCGTCTATGTGGTGGCGGGACGCTACTTCGTGCGCGGGCTGATGGCCGGCGCGGTCAAGGGGTAGGGCGATGGCATTCCTTGAGATCGTCAATCTGCGCAAGCGCTTTCACAAGCTGGAGGTGCTGAAGGGCATCGACCTGGAACTGGAGAAGGGCGGCTTCCTCGTCCTGGTCGGCCCCTCCGGCTGCGGCAAATCGACACTGCTGAACGCGATCGCCGGGCTGGAGACGATCAGCGAGGGCGTGATCCGCATCGACGGCGAGACGGTCAACGACCTGCGCCCATCGAAGCGCGACATCGCGATGGTGTTCCAGTCCTACGCGCTCTATCCCAACATGACGGTGGCGCAGAACATCGCCTTCGGCATGGAGATGCGCGGCGTGCCGAAGCCGCAGCGGAACGAGGCGGTGCAGCGCGTCGCCGCAATGCTGCAGATCGCGCACCTGCTGGAACGGCGGCCGAGCCAGCTTTCCGGCGGGCAGCGGCAGCGCGTGGCGATGGGGCGGGCACTGGTGCGCGACCCGCGCGTGTTCCTGTTCGACGAGCCGCTGTCCAACCTCGACGCCAAATTGCGCGTCGATATGCGCACCGAGATCAAGAAGCTGCACGCGGCCACCGGCAAGACCATCGTCTATGTCACGCACGACCAGATCGAGGCGATGACGCTTGCGACCAAAATCGCGGTGCTGAAGGACGGCGCGCTGCAGCAGGTCGGCACGCCGGCGGAGGTGTACAACCGCCCCGCCAACCTGTTCGTCGCCGACTTCATGGGGTCGCCCTCGATGAACCTGCTG
>JAJZVE010000496.1 GCA_021845835.1 Pseudomonadota bacterium
TCGCCGCGCTTCTTGACCGCATCGAGGGTCGGGCTTTTCACCTCCGATTGTGCCCAGCCGGCCGGCGCAAGGCCCAGCAGCCCCGCCAGCAGCGCGCCGCACGCGGCGGCGCGGATCCCGAATTGCCTCATTTCCAACCTTCCCTGTTCTTTTCCAAGCGTCGGCGTGTCCCCGCCGCGGCGCGCCGGGTTCGCCCGGCGTCCCGACGAAGCCTAGGACAGAGTTCATCGCCAGGACAACGGCTCACGATTCGGCAACCTCGCTCCGTCGTTGACACGCACCGCCATCCGCAGAGCAAATGGCGGGCCAGACTGCACGGGGGGAGGGAACGCGCATGCCGGATTTCGCTGACGTGCGGACGCGGCTGACGACGGCGCTGCTGTCGGACGTGCTGGATGCGCTCGGCTGGCGAGGGCAGGCCCTGCCGCCGCGCATCCGCCCGCTGGACGAGGGTCCGGTGCTGGCCGGGCGAGCGCGTACCGCGCTGTTCATGGACGTCTACGAGGCGACGCCGGGGGAAAATCCCTACGCTCTGGAAATCGCACTGGTGGACAGCCTGCGGCCCGACGAGGTGCCGGTGTTCGCCTGCGGCGCGAGCGGACGGATCGCGCCCTGGGGGGAGTTGCTCAGCACGGCGGCGCAGGTGCGCGGCGCGGCGGGCGCGGTGATGGACGGGCTGGTGCGCGACGTGCGGGCGATCCGTGCGATGGGCTTCCCGGTGTTCCACGGCGGCATCGGCCCGCTGGACAGCAAGGGGCGCGGCAGGATCGTCGCGCTCGACGTGGCGGTGGAGTGCGCCGGGGTGCGGGTGGTGCCGGGCGACCTCGTGTTCGGCGATGCCGATGGTGTGATCATCGTGCCGCAGGCGGTCGAGGCGCAGGCGCTGGCGGCGGCGGCGGAAAAGCTGGCCGGCGAACGCGCCACGCTCGCCGACCTGCGCGCCGGCCTGACGCTGGGCGAGGTGTTCGCGAAATACGGCATCCTGTGATCCGGTTCGCACGCATGTTGAGTTTCTGCGCACCCGGCTGCTAGCGCCATGCGGAGAAGAACCGAACCGGCGGGGCGGCAGCGGACGGCATGGGGCTGCGGGCAAAGTTCAGCCTGGCGGTGTTCGCAGCCTTCCTGATCGGCTTCGCGATCGCGGCCGTGGTGCTGCAGTTCGTCTTCGTCGCCGACGCACGCCTGCAGGTGGTGCAGAATGTCCGCATCATGATGAGCGCCGCCGACGCGGTGCGCCACTACATGGATCAGCAGGTGGCGCCGGTGCTGGGCGTTGAGTCCATCGGGAGGTTCATGACGGTCGCGGTACCGTTCTTCGCCGCGGTGACCACCTTCAAGGACGTGCAGTCCCGACAGCGCCATGCGCATGCTGGAACGCTGATGCCCGCCCCCGCCCCGGCGCTGCCGGCCGCGATCGGCCGCTGCCGCCCGCTGGCGGTGCTCGGCAGCGGCGGGATGGGCACCGTCTATCGCGCGCACGACCCGCTGATCGACCGCACCGTGGCGATCAAGGTGGTGCGCACGGAAGCGCTCTATTCCGTGGCGCGCGCCGAATATCCCGACCGCTTCCGGCTGGAGGCGCAGGCGGCCGGGCGCTGCTTCCACCCCGTCATCACCGCCGTGTTCGACGTGCTGAGTGAGGGCGGTGATCCCGCAATCGTGATGGAGTTCGTCGCCGGCCGCGCACTCGCCGAACTGATCCGCGCCGGCCCGGCGGCGCGCCAGTCACGGGACGCCGAGATGCTGTATCAGGCGCTCGCGTGCTCGCTGCGGACCGCCGCCGACCGCAGCGCCTTCCTGCGCTCGCCCGGCGGCGGCACGCGGCTGGAGCCGACGTTCGGCGGGGCACCCGCCAGCAGCCCGCACGCGGGCAGCGACGGCGACCGCTGCGACCGCCGCCGGCGCCTGGCCGACGGCGCGACCGCAGCGAAAAAACTGACGCACCGATACGATTCGGCGCTTGTCATGTTTTCTCTCCGAACTTATGTTCGCTCGTAGTTGTTACTCTATCCCATATAACGCGCGTAGGGAACTATCGAGGAGCGACGGCATGCGGTCAGACCGGAACCTGCATTGGATCGCAGCCCTCGCGCTCGTGGCCATGCTGCCGACCTCCGCGGCGTTCGCCGACCACCATAACGGTCAGTCCACGCCCACCACCCTGCATGCGTTCTGCTACAGCACCTCGACCTGCGCCGACACGGGTTCCATCACCCCGACCACGTCCAACCCGCCGTATTTCGGCTTCACCGACAGCGGGGGCAGCGGCAGCACCGGCAATTTCCTGCTGGAGGTGCTGGTTCCCGACAATGTCGCGGGCGGCACGAGCGAGACCATCACGATCGGCGGCAGCTATACCGGGGTGGCGTCGGCCAGCGGCTCGCTGGTCAGCACGACGCCATGGACCAGCGGTTTCCTTGCCGGCTATCTCGGGATCTCCGGCAGTCCAGCCAACAAAATCGACAACTTCCTGCCAGTGACCGACACCTACCAGCCCTCTGCCACGGGCTACTTCGACTACCAGTTCGGCTTCGGCGCGGTGAATTTCAGCACCGCCAGCCCGGAATTCAACACGTCCTTCGCCTTCCCGGTGGGCAGCATCGTCCTCGCTTTCGCCGACGACAACACGCAGTCTTGTGTCAGCAGTCAAGGGCACGACTGCATCGTGTCGGCCGAGGATTTCACCGCCACCGCCAGCAGCGGCGCGCTCGCGGTCACCGGCGGCAGTTCGCTCAGCTTCGTGGGTTCCGGTGCATCGTCGGTGCCTGAGGCTCCCGCCATCGCCCTGCTGGCGTCGGGCCTGCTCGCCATGGGCCTGACGAAGTCGCGCTCCTCGCGGATCGCCGTGCGCCTGCGCTTCGTGCGGCTTCACAGCAGGTTCAGCCGCGCGAACACCACGCGCTTGCCGGCATCGAGCAGCAGCGCGAACGCCGCCGTGGCCAGCAGCAGCGCCGCGACGAGTCCGGCCGGCAGCGGCCCGGCGAGCGTCCCGGTCAGCACCAGCGCCGACGCGATGGCGACGTCCGCGACGCTGGACAGCACGATCCAGACGCTCGGCGCCGACGCCCACAGCCGCCGCCGCTCGCGCACGACATAGACTGTCGCCTGGCTGCCGAATACCAGTGTAGCGAAAGCCAGCGCGCGCAGCTGCGCGATCCCCATGCCGAGCACGCCGTATCCCACCGCCAGCACGGCGCTTGAAAACGCGAGCTTGGCGAGACCGAGCGCCGCCGCCGCCGCGGTGATGCGGCCGATCCGCCACAGCTGCGGCTGCGGCATGGCGCGGGCGCGGTCGGTGGCGAGCGACATGGTCAGGAAGTCGTTGGTGACCAGCAGCAGCACCATCAGCGGCGGCGTCACCACGGCATGCCCCGTCAGCACGAGGCCGACGCCGAGGAACAGCGCCGTCTCGATCTTCTTGATCAGCGTGTTCAGCGTATAGGTCAGCAGGCGCTGGAACGTCGCCCGCCCCTCCTTCACCGCGGCGACGATGCCGCCGAGGCCGGGCGCCGTCAGCACGATGCCGGCGGCGGACTTCGCCACGTCGGTCGCGCTGGCGACGGCGATGCCGATCTGCGCCTGGCGCAGCGCCGGCGCGTCATTGGCGCCGTCGCCGCACATGCCGACGATGTGGCCCGCCGCCTGGAACGCCTTCACCAGCCGGAACTTGTCCTCCGGGAACACGCCCGCGAACACCTGGAAGTCGGCGGGGGTGAGACGGTCGGGGAGCGGCCCTGCCGGGCACAGCGCGCCGTCCAGCCCGACCTGCCGCGCCACCACGGCGGCGGTGCCCGGCGCATCGCCGGTCACCATCACCGTGCGCACGCCCAGTCCCGCCAGTTCGCCGATCAGCGCGGCGGCGTCGCCGCGCGGCGGGTCGCTCAGCGCGACCAGCCCGGCCAGCCGCAGCGCCCCCGCCGGCCCGGCGGCGACCGCCAGCACGCGATGGCCCTCGCCGGTCAGCGCGGCGAGCGCGGCGGCTGCCTCTGCGTCCGTCGGCGCGAGGCGCGCCACCGCCGCGAACGCACCCTTGAGCACGCGCCACGGCCCGGCCTCCGTCGCGATCTCGGCGGCGGCAAACTTGGCGGCCGGGTCGAAGGGGACGAAGCGCAGCCGACGCCCGGCCGACCCGCCGGGGGCCGCGGCGCGGATCGCGGCATCGACCGGGTCCTGCCCGCCCTCGGCGCAGGCCGCCGCCGCCAGTGCCAGCACCTGTTCGCGCGAGAACCCGGCCAACGGCCGCACCGCGGCGACCGCGAGCACATTCTCGGTGAGCGTGCCGGTCTTGTCGGAGCAGAGCACGTCCATGCCCGCCGCCTCGTGCACCGCGGCGAGCCGGGTCGGCAGCACGCCACCGCGCGCCAGCCGCTGCGCCGCGAGCGCGCTCGCCAGCGTGAACGTCGCCGGCAGCGCCACCGGCACCGAGGCGAGAACGGCGGTCAGGACGAGTGGCACCACCTCGGCAAGCGGCATGCCGCGCAGATGCGCATAGGCCACCAGCGCCACCACCACGCCGCCGTTGAGCACC
>JAJZVE010000497.1 GCA_021845835.1 Pseudomonadota bacterium
ACATCGTCAGCCGCCACCGCGGCCAGCTCGCCATCGACAGCGAGGAAGGCAACGGCGCGACCTTCCATGTCTGGCTGCCGGCGGCGCCACAGGGCCCGGGCGCGGGAACGTTTCCTTAACCAGCGCGGCCGACGATCGCGTGGCGCGAACCACGAGTCGGGGGATGGCCATGAACGGAACGCTGTCGGAGCTTGTCGCACGGGCCGGCGGCCCGTCGGCGGTCGGACGCATGATTTCGGCGCCGGCGCAGTCGGTGGAACAATGGCTCACGGCGAACACGCTGCCGGCGGAATATCATCTGCCGCTATGGAAAATCGCGGTGGTGCATCGCGTCGCATGGGCGCCGCCGGAATGCGACGCTTTCGTGCTGCGCGGCAGGCCGATGGATCAGATGGCACGCACCGGCTGAGCTTGCGGCGCCGACGCAGGGGGTGAACCGGCGGCACCGGCGGGCCTATATCCGGCGGACGCAGCCCTCCGGAGACACCATGCTCGACGCCCAGCGCGACGCCGCCCCCGCCCCGGGGCCGACCGAGACCCGCCGGCAGGACTACCGTCCACCCGCCTATCTGGTGGACACGGTCGCGTTGCAGTTCGACCTTCATCCAGGCGCAACCCGCGTGCACGCCACTCTTGCCCTGCGGCGCAACCCGGCACATGGGCAGGCTGCACCGCTCCGGCTCGACGGCGATGCCGGCCTGCACCTGATCGCCGTCGCCCTCGACGGCGTGGCGCTGGGACATAACCAGTACGCGATCGAGCCGGGCGGCACACTGGTCATCCCCGAGGTGCCGGAGGCGTTCACGCTGGCGACCGAGGTGGAGATCGACCCCTCCGCCAACACCGAACTCTCCGGCCTGTATGTCTCCAACGGCAGCTTCTTCACCCAGTGCGAGGCGGAGGGGTTCCGGCGCATCACCTTCTTCCCCGACCGGCCCGATGTGATGGCGCGCTTCACGACGACGATCACCGCCGATGCGCGGACCTGCCCGGTGCTGCTGTCCAACGGCAATCCGGAGGCGCAGGGCAGCGCGGAGGGCGGGCGGCACTGGGCCCGCTGGGTCGATCCGCATCCGAAGCCGAGCTACCTTTTTGCCCTTGTCGCCGGCGATCTGGTGGCCGTGCGCGACAGCTTCACCACGCGGTCCGGCCGCGAGGTGGCGCTGGCCATCCGGGTGCGGCGCGGCGACGAGGATCGCTGCGGCCACGCCATGCACGCGCTGAAGACCGCGATGCGCTGGGACGAGGAGGTGTACGGGCGCGAATACGACCTCGACGTGTTCAACATCGCCGCCGTGTCCGACTTCAACATGGGCGCGATGGAAAACAAGGGCCTCAACGTCTTCAACACGAAATACGTCCTCGCGCAGCCGGAGACGGCGACCGACGCCGACTACCAGGGCATCGAGACCGTCGTCGCGCACGAGTATTTCCACAACTGGACCGGCAACCGCGTGACCTGCCGGGACTGGTTCCAGCTCTCGCTCAAGGAAGGGCTGACCGTGTTCCGCGACCAGGAATTCACTGCCGACCAGGGCAGCCGCGCGGTGAAGCGGCTGGCCGACGTGCGGCGGCTGCGCGCCGCCCAGTTCCCGGAGGACGACGGCCCGCTCGCGCATCCGGTGCGGCCGGACAGCTACATCGCGATCGATAATTTCTACACCGCGACCGTCTATCAGAAGGGCGCGGAAGTCGTGCGCATGCTGCACACGCTGGCGGGGCGCGAGGGATTCCGCCGTGGCATGGACATCTATTTCGCGCGCCACGACAACCAGGCCGTCACCATCGAGGATTTTGTCCGCGCCATCGGCGACGGCTCCGGCATCGACCTGTCACCGTTCCTGTTGTGGTACGCACAGGCCGGCACGCCGGAGCTGACGGCGTCGGAGGCATACGACGCGGCGTCACGACGCTACACGCTGACGCTGCGCCAGACGGTGCCGCCGACGCCCGGCCAGCCGGTGAAGCAGCCGATGCCGATTCCGGTGGCGATGGCGCTGCTGGCACCGGACGGCCGTGAGATCGCCGGCAGCGCGCGCGTGCTGCTGCTGAAAGACGCCGCGCAGGACTTCGTGTTCGACAACGTGACGGTGCCGCCGGTGCCGTCGCTGCTGCGCGGCTGCTCGGCCCCGGTGAAGCTGAAAGGCATCGCGCGCGAACGGTTGCGCTTCCTCGCAGCCCATGACAGCGATCCGTTCGTGCGCTGGGACGGTCTGCAATCCTACGCGACGGCGCTGCTGCTGGACCTCGCCGCCGACTGGCGCGGCAGCGCGCCTGCGCCCGATGCCGGGCTGCTGGAGGCGATGCGCGCAACGCTCGCCGGCGCCGACGCCGATCCTGCCTTCGCCGCGGAGGCGCTGGTGCTGCCGCCGGAATCCTACGTCGCCGACCAGATGGCGGTCGCCGATCCCGATGCGATCCACGCCGCGCGCGAGGCGCTGCGCGCGCAGATCGGCGCGGCGCTTGCCGGCGAATTGCGCGCGACCTACGAGCGTCTGACCGATCATGGCCCGTACCGGATCGACGGCGCCGGCATCGGCCGGCGGGCGCTGCGCAACGCCTGTCTCGGCTATCTGGCGGCTGCCGGCGCGGACGGCGTGCGGCGCGCGCGCGCGCAGTTCGACGCGCAGGCCAACATGACCGACGTGCTGGCGGCGCTCGGCGTACTGGCCGACACGGATGGGCGCGACCGCGAAGACGCGCTGGCCGCGTTCCATGCCCGCTGGCGCGGCGACGATCTCGTACTGGACAAGTGGTTCGCGATCCAGGCGATGTCGCGACGGCCGCAGGCGGTGGCCGAGGTGCGCGCGCTGTACGGCCATCCCGATTTCGACCTGCGCAACCCGAATCGTGTGCGCGCGCTGGTCGGCGCGTTTTCCGCCGGCAACCAGGTGCGGTTCCACGAGCCGTCGGGCGCGGGCTATCGCTTCCTGGCCGATGCGGTGATCGCGCTCGATCCGGTCAATGGCCAGACCGCAGCGCGGCTGGTCAACCCGCTCGGCGCCTGGCGCCGGCAGAACGCCGCGCGGGCGGCGCTGATGCGTGCCCAACTGGCGCGCATTCTCGCGACGCCGCATCTGAGTCGCGGAACGTACGAGAAGGTGTCGAAGGGGCTGGCGTAACGGCAGCCGCCGAAATGACCGCCCGCTCGGCGAGGACAGACACCGCTTCGCCTCACACCGCGGCGGACGTCCGCGCCGATTCGACGCGCACGTGATCAATCACGTCGGTCACGCCGCGCGCCGACCACGCGGCGGTTTCGGCGATGCGGCGCTGCGCGAAACTGGGCACGTGGCCGGTCAGCGTGACGCAGCCGCCCTGCACCTCCACCGCAATGCCGGAGGCGTCGATCTCGGCGTGACGGCGCAGCGCGCGCAGCACCTGCTCATGCACTTCGTCGGCGGCGGTCGGCACGGCGCGCACGACGATGCGATTGTCCACCGCCACCACGCCGGCCAATTGCTGCACGCGCGCTTCCGCCTGGGCGCGCTGGTACTGCCAGTCCACCGCGCCCAGCAGAGTGACGACGCCGCCTTCCACCTGCACCTTGATCTCGGTGTTGGGAATCTGCGCGTCCCAGTCCAGCACGTCGGCGGCGCGGCGGGCAATTTCGTCGTCGCTGTGCAGATGCGCGGCGGGACGACGAATTTCCAGGTCGGCGGCGATGCCGCGCACGCCGGCGACATGCCAGACCGTGCGCTCCGCCGCCTTCTTCTCGACCAGCGTGCGCACGTGCCCGGTCAGATGCACGATGCCGTCCTGCACGCTCACGTGGATGTGCGCGGCATCGACATGTGGCGCCCATTCCAGTTCCTCGGCAACCGCCCGCGCCATCCAGGCATCGTCATGCGGCGCTTCGCTCATGGTTGCGGCCCTCCGGCAACCGCCGGCATCATCGCCGCCTCCGGCGGTTCCGGCGCCATCGGTGCGTTCATCACGATGCCCTGCCAGACGGCGAGAATGCTGCGGCTGGTGGCGTCGGCGACGTAGCAATGACCCTGCGGATCGAGCGCATACAGCGTCGCTTCCGGGTCGCCGCCGCTGCGGCGCAGCGCCGTGTCGATCACGGCGAGGGCCTCCACCACACGGTCGATGCTGGGCAGGTGTGCGTGACGCGCGATGTCGGCGAGCCGGAACACGCGCAGCCCGCCGCCGGTCGCGTTGCCCTGCTCGCGGCCGAGTTCCAGGAACACGGCCACCACCGGCAGCATGTGCTGGATCTGCGCCAGGATCGCGCCGACCTGCTCGGGCGTGCAGGCGGCGAGGCGCGGCGGCACCGGCACCGGCTCCGCCGCCCGCGGCAGGCCGAGCATCTGCGCCATCTGCTGCTCCAGCCAATGCCGCACCTCGGGGGGTGCCGTGCGGATCTGTTCGGGAGCCAGCGTGATGCCGAGCATTGTGACCATCCCCTTGCCGCCGCTGCGGCCGACGGCGGTACGCCACGGCCGTGCATTTGCGGAAACCCTAGCCAGCGGCGACGACACTGGCGTTGACGCAAGTCAACCGGCGCGGCACGGGCGATGGCGG
>JAJZVE010000498.1 GCA_021845835.1 Pseudomonadota bacterium
AATCCGATCATCATCGAGACCAACACGCTGCAGGCGGCGGAGGAGGGGGCGCACTACCGGCCGGCGCCGATCTTCCGCTCGGTGCAGAGCTGGGCGACGGTCGCAGCCGGGCGCACGGTGGAGGTGGCGCCGGCCGTCGCCGCCGGCGTCCGCGACCGCCTGCTCGGCATCCTGGTGTCGCAGACGGCCGACATCCTCGACCGCGGCATCGGCGCTGCCGCCGACCTGGAACTCGGCTGCCGGCTTGCCCTCGGCTTCAGGTCCGGGCCGCTCGACATCCTGCGCGACGTTGGTGTCCGCGAGGCCGAGCGCATCATGACGCGGCTGGCGACAGAGCGGCCGGGACTGCCGCAGCCGCGCCGGCCGATCGCCGCCTATCAGGATTTCCGTCGCTTCGTGCTGGTTGATCGCATCGGCGATGTCGTCGTCATAACGCTGCGCCGGCCGGAGGCGCTGAATGCGCTGCACGACGCGATGACCGATGAGATTCTCGACGCGATTCGTGCCGCCGAGAGCGACGCGGACGTCGCCGGGTTCGTGATCGTCGGCTACGGCCCGCGGGCCTTCTGTGCCGGCGCCGATATCGGCCGCTTCCCCGCCATGCTCGGCGATGCCACGGCGGCGGCCGGGTATGCGCGCGACTGCTCGCGGCTGCTCGTGCATCTCGACGCGATGACGAAGCCGGTGGTTGCGGCGCTGAACGGCATGGCGCTCGGCGGCGGCCTGGAACTCGCGTTGCGCTGTCACGACATCGTGGCACTTGCCAGCGCCTGGCTGCAATTGCCGGAGATCACGCTTGGCATTGTGCCGGGGCTTGGCGCGATGGTGGTGCCGTACCGGCGCTGGCCGGCGGCGGCGCCGGTATTCGACGACATGCTGCGCCGCGCCGAGAAGCTGACCGCGGCGAAGGCCGCCGAACTCGGAATCGTGGCCGAACTTGCGGCCGATTATTCCGGCCTGATCGACATCGCGATCCGCCGCGTGCGGGCGCTGGCCGCTGCGGCGCGGCCAACGGCGCTGCAGGCGTGGCACGGCCCGGTCACGATCGCGGCGCCGTCCGTCGTCGCCCCTGTCGCGGCCAGCGGCCAGCGATTGAGCGGCGTGGTCGTCGCCATTCTCGAACGGGCGGTGCGCGACGCGGCGGCGGCGCCCGATCTGGCGACGGCGCTGGAGGTGGGATATTGCGCTTTCGGCGCCAGCGCCTGCACGGCGGCGGCGCGTGAGGGCATCGACGCATTCGTGCAGCGGCGCACGCCGGATTTCGACCGCACGGGATGATCGCAGCCGGCGGCGGCTGCAAACAGGGGGGAGACGAAGATGCGAGCGAGACTGATAGCGGCCCTGGGGCTGGCGGCGCTGCTCTGCGCGGGCGGCGGCGCGGTGGCGCAGCCGATCACCGTCGGCGTCACCCTGGGCACCACCGGCCCCGGCGCATCGCTGGGCATCAACTACAAGAACGCCTTCCAGGTGATGCCCGAGAGCGTTGCCGGCCATCCGGTGAAGTTCATCATCCTGGAGGACGGCTCCGATCCGACGGTGGCGGCGAAGAACACGCGCCAACTGGTCGCCGAGGATCATGTTGACGCGCTGATGGGCGCGGTGTCGGTGCCGTCCACCACGCAGGCGGCGCTGATCGCGGACGAGACCAGGACGCCCCTGATTGCATTGTCGCCGGTGGCGCTGCCGCCGCAGAAGCTCGGCTGGGTGTTCGTGGTGCCGCAGCCGGTGCCGCTGATGATGGGCGCCGTGGTCGATGACATGAAGGCCAAGGGGATCAAGACCGTCGCCTATATCGGCTTCTCCGATTCCTGGGGCGATCTGGTGCTGAAGGCGCTGAAGCAGAACGCGGACCCCGCCGGCATCAGGATCGTGGACGAGGAACGCTATGCGCGCGCCGACACCGCCGTCACCGGCCAGGTCATCAAGATCCTGGTCGCGCATCCCGACGCGGTGGTGGTGGGCGGCTCCGGCACCGGCGGCGCGTTGCCGCAGATCGCGCTGCGTGAGAAGGGTTATGCAGGCCCGATCTACCACAACCACGGCACCGTCAACCGCGAGTTCATCAAGGTCGGCGGCGCCGCGGCGGAAGGCGCCATCGCGCCGACGGGGCCGCTGATCGTTGCCGAGGAGCTACCCGACAGCCATCCGGTCAAGACGGTCGCGGTCGATTTCGATCGCCGCTACGAAGCCGTGTTCGGCGCCGGCAGCCGCAACGCTTTCGCCGGCTACAGCTATGACGGCTTCCTGCTGCTGCAGGCCGCGATCCCCGCCGCGCTCAAGAAAGCCCAGCCGGGCACGGCGGCGTTCCGCGAGGCGCTGCGCGATGCCCTGGAGTCGGGGCACAGTGTCGTCGGCACGCACGGCGTCTATACCCAGACGGCGACGGACCATTACGGCCTCGACGGGCGCGCCGTCGTCCTTGCCGTGGTGGACCACGGCCGCTGGCGGCTGCTGAAATAGCACGGCGCCGGCGCGAACGGCCACTGGCATGACGCTCGACATCGCCCTGTGGCTGTCGCAGGACGCGATCACCAACGGCGCCATCTATGCGCTGCTGGCGATCGCGCTGGTCCTCGTCTATAGCGTGACGCGAATCATCTTCGTGCCACAGGGCGAATTCATCTCCTTCGCTGCGCTGTCGCTGGCGTCGCTGCAGGCGGGGGCGGTGCCTGGCACGGTCTATCTGCTGATCGCCGGCGGCGCGCTGGTGGTGGTCGCCGACAGCGTCGGGCTGCCGCCGCGCATGGCGTTGCGGCAACTGCCCGGCTGCATCGGCCGCACCATGCTCGTGCCGCTCGCGGCCGGCGGCCTCGCCTGGCTGTCGGCGTCGCGGCCCGACAACCTGCTGCTGCAGATCGTCACCATCCTCGCCATCGTCACGCCGATGGGACCGATCGTCTATCGTCTCGCGTTCCAGCCGGTGGCCGATGCCTCGGTGCTGGTGCTGCTGTTCGTCGCGGTCGCCGTCCACTACGTGCTCACCGGCATGGGCCTCGTGTTCTTCGGCGGCGAGGGGCTGCGCAGCAGGCCGTTCTCCACGCTTTCGTTCCGTCTCGGTATCCTCAACGTCAGCGCGCAGAGCCTGCTCATCGTTCTCGCCAGCCTTGCCCTGATCGCGGCGCTGTGGTTCCTGTTCGAGCGCACGCTCTACGGCAAGGCCTTGCACGCCACCGCCATCAATCGCCTCGGCGCGCAACTGGTCGGCGTGTCGCCCCGGTTCTCCGGGCAATTGAGCTTCGCGCTCGCCGCCTTCATCGCCGCCGTGTCCGGCCTGCTGATCGCGCCGATCACCACGGTCTATTACGACACCGGCTTCCTGATCAGCCTCAAGGGCTTCGTCGGCGCCACCATCGGCGGCATGGCGAGCTATCCGCTGGCCGCCGTGGGCGCGCTGCTGGTCGGTTTCCTCGAAGCCGGTTCGTCGTTCTGGTGGAGCGCGTTCAAGGATTCCATCGTGTTCACCCTGATCGTGCCGGTCCTGCTCTGGCGCTCGCTCGCCGCGCCGCATGACGACAGGGACGACGGGCAGTGAACCCGCGCCTGTGGCCGCTCGGCGCCCTCATCGTTATCGCCGCGGCGCCGCTGCTGCTGGCGGAGTATTACGTCACGCTGATGGACTATGTCGGGCTGGCCGCTCTGGTGACGCTCGGCGTGGTGCTGCTCACCGGCGTCGCCGGCCTGACCTCGTTCGGCCAGGCGGCGTTCGTGGGGCTGGGCGCCTACGCGACCGCCGTCATCACCACCGCCTATGGCGGGTCGCCGTGGCTGGGGCTGGCGGTCGGCCTCGCGCTCACTGCGCTGGTCGCGCTGTTTCTCGGCTTCATCACGCTGCGCCTGTCCGGCCACTATTTGCCGCTCGGTACCATCGCCTGGGGCATCAGCATCTATTTCGCTTTCGGCAACCTGGAGTTCCTGGGCCGGCATTCCGGCCTCACCGGCATCCCCGCGCTGTCCCTGTTCGGCTGGGAGGTGGATTCCGGCACGCGGATGTACGTGGCGATCTGGCTGGTGGTCGCCTGCGCGCTGCTCGCCGCCGGCAACCTGCTCGATTCGCGCGCGGGGCGCGCCATCCGCACGCTGCGCGGCCATGTCAGGATGGCCGAGAGCTTCGGCATCGACACCGGACGGCTGAAGATTTTCGTGTTCGTCTATGCCGCGCTGCTGGCCAGCCTGTCGGGATGGCTGTACGCGCATTTCCTGCGCTATGTCAGCCCGTCGCCATTCGATATCAATGCCGGCATCGACTACCTGTTCATGGCGGTGATCGGCGGCGCCGGGCTGGTCTGGGGTGCGGTTGCCGGTGCCGCGATCGTGACGCTGCTGCAGGACTGGCTGAAGGACCTGCTGCCGCATCTGCTCGGCCGCAGCGGCAATTATGAAATGGTGGTGTTCGGCCTGCTGGTGGTGCTGCTGCTGCACCGCACCGGCGAGGGGCTGCTGCCGTTCCTCGTGCGCCGCGTCGGCGACGGCGCGCGCCGCGCCCGCCCGCCGCCGGCGCCGCCGCTGTCGCGCCGGCAGCGGCC
>JAJZVE010000499.1 GCA_021845835.1 Pseudomonadota bacterium
GCACGTGCACCGGCTCGGGCGCTCCATCCGCATCTCGCAGGAAGACCTGGAGCTGTTCCTCATCCGGCACCGGAAGTGACGGCACCGCCTGTCACGTAATGTCTTGTCCTGTCCGCAGGTTACGCGCCGTTCGTGACTACAGTGGCTCCTGAAAGAAGAAGATGTCGGCAGCAATGTTGGCATCCGGCCATGCTGCCGACACCATGCGCGTTACCTCCGTCCCTGACCGGATTTTCGTTCGGCTCTGCCCCGCGGCGCCGACTGGCGCAGTGTGGCGATGGTGCTCTCGTAGCGCCGCCCGGCCTCCAGGCTGCCGGCGAGGTTGTAGTGGCGTTCCGAGGTGGCGCGCGTGGCGTGGCCGAGCAGCGGCTGGACCAGGTCCATCTGCGCCGGCGTGCTGATCGCCAGCCCGGTCGCGACCGCATCCCGGAACAGATGCGGGCTGAGCGAGCGGCCGAAGGCTGCCTTCGTCCGCTGACAGACCTGGTGGCGGATGGCGGCGGTGCCCATCTGGCTGCCGTGCCGGGACACCCAGAGCGCGGCCACGGACAGGGCGCGCCGCTGGCCCCGGGCCAGCAGCACCGGCCGATGGATGTCCAGGTAGCGCTGCAGGCCCGGCACCAGATCGGCCGGGAAGGGGAATTCGAGCCCCTGCCCCGTCTGGCGACCCGTCTTGACCTCGCCGGCGGAGAAGACCAGCCACCAGTCGTCGCCGCGGCGGACGAGGTGCCGGCCGTAGCAGATGGCGGCGAGATTGCGTTCGCGGATTGGACGCTGCGCGAGCAGCGCGATCATCAGCCCGTCGCGACAGGCCACCGCCCGATCCGCCGGCGCGCCGCTGGCTGGATCGTCGGCCCGTGCCATCAGCGTCAGGCCCAACGCCACCAACTGTTCCGGTGACTGCAGGCGCCCGCGCTTGTCGCGGACCGAGACCGCCTGGGCGCGGATGCGGTCGGCGGCCCGCTGGATCCAGCGCCAGTCCTCGGCCGGCGCCATCGCCCGCAGGACATTGCCGACCTGCTGGATGCGGCTGGCCACGGTGAACGGGGCCACCGTCGCCTGCAGCGCCGCCGCATAGGCCCGCAGACGCGCGCGGGTCGCCCGGGCACCGGGCGGCTGCCGCGGATCGAGCTCACCCTGTACGGCCAGCCAGTTCAGCCAGCTTCCATAGCCCTCCGCCACCAGCCCCTGCGTCGCGGTCGCCCAGCCAGCGGCTACGCCGCCGGCGTCCAGCACGTCGCCCGGCTGCAGCGCGGCCGCCCAGGCGGCCTTGTCCAGGACCGGCCACTCGGTAACAGGCCAACAGCGGTTGGTCGGTCCCGTGTCGCCCTTGTCGTCCACGGCAGCCGGCGGCGCGGCGGCCGGCCGGCTGGCCGTCCTGGCCCCGGCGCGGATCCCGGTGGCCAGGCGCTGCAGCCAGTTCCAGTGCTGCCGCGGCGCCAGGACACGCAGGGCGTTGCTCAGCTGCTCGACCCGCGACGCGACCATGAATTCGCCGACGTTGCGCCGCAGGTCGGCGACGTAGCGCGCGACGTTGTCCGGCGTCACCAGCGTGGCGACCGGGGTTGTCGCATCGAGCAGGTCCTGCTCCGCAAGCCACGTCAGCCACCAGCCGTAGCCGCCCCGGACCACGCGGCGCGTTCCCTCCGCCCAGTGCCCGGCGATGGCCCCCGGCCGCAGGCCCGCAGCCCAGGCCGCCTGGTCCGCCGCCGGCCAGTCCGGCAGCTTTGTCGCGCGGCCGGACCGGGCCGACATCGGCGCGCTCATGAGCGGCCTCCTGCCGCGCGACGGAGCCGGGCACCGGTCACCACTGGCTCGCGCAAGCGTCGCAGCACCTCGTCGTAGCGCCGGAACGCCGCCGCCGTGCGGGTCTCGGCATAGGAGCGCAGCGTGGTCGTGACGCTCTTGTGGCCGAGCAGCCGCCGGGCGGTCTCGATGTCCTCCGGGTGCGCCTCCAGGTGCAGCTTCACCGCGGTATGCCGGAACAGGTGGACGTTCATCCGGAGGCCGGTCTCCCGCCGCACGAAGGCGCAGATGGACTGCGTGAAGGCGATGGTCGAGCGCCGCTCCCCGGCGGCGTTCGGAAACAGCCAGGGCGAGGCCGCTTCCGGGCTGACGCGGGACCGGTAGCGGGCCAGATAGGTCGCCAGCAGCCGCTCGGTCTCCACTGGCAGCTGCATCTCGTAGGGCGCGCCGTTCTTGGTCTCTTCGGCCGGGATGACGAGGTGCAGCGTCTTCGCCGCGCCGGCGCGGGTGCGCACCAGATGCCGGTCGAGGTGCAGCCCGGCCAGGTTGTCCGCCCGCATCGGTGCTGCGATCAGCAACTCGACGGCGACGGCCAGCATGGCCCGCAGCGCGACGCGCCGGTCGCCGTCGTCGTGCCGCGCGACATCGTCCATCACCTGGCGCGGCAGGGTGACCAGGGCCACCACATTGGCCGGGTTGTCGAACTGGCGCAGGCGGATGCGGTTCTTCTCCACCAGCCCGGTGTGCTTGACCGCCAGCCGGCGGCAGAGCTCTCCCAGCGCCTCGACATGGTCGCGGTCGGCCTTCACCCAGTGGCGGGCGATCGTCTTCAGCAGTAGCGCGTGCTGATGCAGGTATTTCGTGGGGGTGCCACCGGCGCGGTCGAGAAAGAAGCGCAGCGCCAGTTTGGCATGCGGCAACGCGGCCAGGGTGGCAAGACCGGTGACGGTGGAGGCGGGCACGCCGCTGCGCACCAGAGCGGTGGCGATCTCCAGGATCTGCTTGCGGCGCAACTGCACCGTGCTCGGCCGCACCGAGACGGCATAGTCGTCGGCGAACGGGTCCTGGTTGCCCATCCGGTACAGGAAGACGTGCGCGTCGGCCCGAAAACTCTCCGGAAACGCCGCCCAGTCCAGCGCATAGCGCCGGCTGTCGCCCGGCAGGGCGACGCGGACATCCGGCCAGCCCGGTACGGTCCGCACGGCGTTGTTCCACAACGTGCAGGTGCGGCGGTAGGCGGTGTCCGGCGCCGTGGTCAGGCTGTCCCGTTCCAGCGCCGCCGCGAAGGCGGCGAAGGTGGCGGCGCCGACCGCCGCCGGGCCGATGTCCCGGGTGCTGCAGAAACTCAGGAAGCGGGACAGGCCGTAGCGCAGGGTGCGGTCCGGCAGGCGGTCGCGCAACGCCTGCCAGGCCGGGCTGAGAGGATCGGGCGCGCGGCCGGGCAGGACGCGCACGCCGGCCTGCTTGAGGGCGGCCAGCACCAGGCTGCGCAGGTTGTTCCACCGCCCCTGGCTGACCCCGGCGGCGGCCGAGGAGAGGTCCCGGAACCGTTGCCGCAAGGCGCGCGGCTCCGCCGGCACCGCGGCGGGATCGAGACCGAACAGGCGGGCGGTGGTGCGCAGGGCCGAGATCAGTTCGCGCCGCCGCCCGACCGGCAGCGCCGGGTCGGCCTGCAGGTGGGCGATGACGTCGGCGAGGGTGGCGACGGGGGTGATGGCCGGCGGCACCCCGGGACGGGGGGCCGGGGCCGGAGCGGGTGGACTGGTTGGGGCCATGGGAGCCTCCTTCGGACAAGAACGGACCGTAGTGCAGATTAGTGAAAACGGGTAGTCGGAAAGGGATGACGTTGTATTGGCCATGTCTTCACCATTTATATCCAAGTTATTGACCTGACTGGACATCGGATGACACCAGCGGTCATCAGCGCCGGTGCTTGCCGAGGAAGGCGATCAGGTCGTCCTCGGCCACGCGGACGCTGCGGCCGAGGCGGTGGGCAGGCAGCTCGTTACCGGCGATCCAGCGGCGGATGGTCTTGCTGCAGACATTCAGCCGCTCGGCCATCTCATCGACCGTGAGCAGGCGCGGCAGTTGGAAAGGCTTCGTCATGGGGGTCGACATCCCTCGCGTTCCGGCCGCCCCCGATGGGCGGCACCGTCACGCCGAGGCTGCCGTCACGACTTGCCGGAGGGAGAGTGTTCTGTGTGCCCGGCCGCCGATGAGCGCGCCGATGCCGCGTCGGACTGCGCCGGGATCGGCTGGGGTGCCGTCCTCGCCGACGCGCATGGTTCATGCCGACAGGACCACGGCGTCTCGGCCGGTGAACACCGCATGACCGGTGCGCAGCGGCGGTTGCGGCGGAGCCCGCAGGTGATCCATGCTTCCAGCATGTTCGCCATTGACGACGCGACTGCCATGACCGTGCGCCACGCCTTCGACGAGCACGGCGAACTGGCCGCCGCCGTCGAACTCCGCCGGCACTTTCCCGGGATCGGCGATCTCGCCTGGGCCCGCGAACTCGTGCGCATCATCCTCCGCTGGCAGCCCATCCCGGGTGGCGAACCGATCGATCCGCGGTGACAGCTTCTGGCGGACGCCTTGGCCAACCCGTGACGGCGGGGTCGAGATAGTTCTTGTTTTGTTCTCCATTCCCAGCTTATGCTCCGGACATGTCCGAGCTCCCTCACCTTATCCCCGCCGCCCGTGACGAGCTGCTGCAGGCCTTCGCCTATGCGCTGCGCTTCGACGAGCGCGACAGGCCGCACCGCGAGGCGGTG
>JAJZVE010000500.1 GCA_021845835.1 Pseudomonadota bacterium
ATCTCGGGCCGGTCGGTGACGAACGTGATCAGGCGCTCGCGTGGCCCCGCCGGGTCGGGCAGGCGCGCATCTAGGGCCGCGCAGATCGCCTTCACCACGGCAAGGTTGCTGCGCGGCTGGCGCGCGCCGATGGCGTAGGTGGCGCCCGGCTGGCCGTGCTGCACCACGCGCAGCAGCGCCGCCGCGTGATCCTCGACGAAAATCCAGTCGCGCTGGTTGGAGCCGTCGCCATAGACAGGCAGCGGCCTGCCCTCCAGCGCATTCAGCATCACCAGCGGAATGAGCTTTTCCGGGAACTGCCAGGGGCCGTAATTGTTGCTGGTGTTGCTGACGATCGCGGGCAGGCCGTAGGTGTGGTGCCAGGCGCGCACCAGATGGTCCGAGGCCGCCTTGCTGGCGGAATAGGGGCTGCGCGGGTCGTAGGCCGTGTCCTCGGTGAACGGCGCGTCGCCGGGGCCGAGCGCGCCGAACACCTCGTCGGTGGAGACATGATGGAAGCGGAAAGCGGTGCGACGTTCGCCGGACAGCCCGGCCCAGTAGTCGCGCGCCGCCTCCAGCAGCACGTAGGTGCCCACCACGTTGGTCTGGATGAACGGTCCCGGCCCGTCGATGGAGCGGTCCACGTGGCTCTCGGCGGCAAGGTGCATGACCGCGTCCGGCTGGTGGGTCGCGAAGACCTCGCGCACGGCCGCGGCATCGGCCACGTCGGCGCGCACCAGCAGGTGCCGGGGGTGGTTGCGGGCCGCCTCCAGGGCGTCCTCGCTGGCGGCATAGGTCATTTTGTCGAGATTAATCACCGCATGATCCGTCTCCCGGACCACGTGGCGCACCACGGCAGAGCCGATGAAGCCGCACCCGCCGGTCAGCAGCAGCCGCATGAAGTCTCCTCGTTCACAGCAACGCGCGCGGCAACTTGACAGGGCAGGGCAGCGCCGGCAAGCGCCACCGGGTTTGACGCGCCCGCCGTGCGGCGCGACACTCCGCCTCCCTGGTCACAGCAGGCTCCGGTCCATTCCGACATGATCCCCGGCTTGAGTCTCGGCGGCGAGGCGGGACTGCGCGCCCTCCTGCACCCCGATACCACGTCCGTCACGGAAGAAACCTATCTCGATGCCGATTACCTCCTGCTTGACGGGCGGGACGCCGAGGCGCGGGCGCTCGGCGTGCAGCATGTCGGCGACGGCCCGGACCTGCTGCTGGCGGTGAGCGACCTCAGCCGTCCGATCGGCGCCGTGCGGATCGAGACGCGCCAGCCCGGCACGCTGCTGTTTATCGACAATCGCGCCTGGGCCGGCGCACTGCACGCCTCGATCCGCGTGCTCGGGGCGGACTGCGCCCTGCTGTTTCACGGCATCGGCGACGGGTTCGTCGGCCTGCCCGACGTGTTCCTGCGCAGTGACCGCCAGGTGCTGTTCTGGGGCTGCGGCGCCACCGCCGTCGGCTGCAGCATCGAGCTGGAGGGCGCAGGTCGCGCGGTCGCGATCGGCGACGATGCCCTGATCTCCAACGGCGTGTGGCTGCGCAACCACGACATGCACGCGCTGCACGACCTGGCCAGCGGGCGGCCGATCGGCCGCCCGGCGGCGACGATGGTCCTGGAGCGCCACGTCTGGCTGGGGCAGGACGCCCTGCTGCTCGGCTGCGAGCGGGTCGGCACGGGCGCGGTGGTCGGCGCGCGCGCGCTGGTGAAGGGGCGCGTGCCGCCGTGCGTCGCGGTCGGCGGCATCCCGGCGCGGGTGCTGCGCGAGGGGGTGAGCTGGGGCCGCGACCTGAACGGCATGACGCCGGCCGAGCGGATCGCCGTCGGCGTGGCGGCGGCGGCGGCACTATGACACGACAAATCGTCCTCCGGCAGCGGTGTTTGGTTGCGGCGCCCGGCGCGCGTCACTAGAACGTGAGACCATGATCAGACGCCGCGGACCGGAGCGTGACGTGCAGCCGTCCGAATACTTCCCCCACCTTGCCCTGCTGCTGAAGTCGTTGCGCATCGACGGCGACCGGCTGAACGGACGCGGCAAGGTGGCGATCGATGCGCGATTGCTGCGGCGGATCGTCCGGGCCGCGATCGAACGCCTGCCATTCTCGGCCGAATTCTATCTGCGGACCTATCCGGACATCGCCGCCGCCGCTGCCGCCGGCCAGATCGCCGACCTGCACCGGCACTATGTGGAAACCGGGTATTTCGAGGGGCGCCTGGGCGCGCCGCCGGCGATCGACGAGGCGTACTACATGGCGACCTATCCCGATGTGGCGGAGGCGATCGCCGAGGGGCGAGTGACCTCGGCCATCGAGCATTTCCTGCGCTCGGGCGCCGCCGAGGGCCGGGTGCCGAACGCCGCTGCCGCTGCGGAAATCGCGGGCTGGATGGACATTCTGCGCGTCCCCGTGATGGGCGAGCCTTAGCTGCAGGCGATGAAGCGCACCGATCTGCAACGGGCACACCGCCTGCTCTGCTCGCCCTTCGTGGAGGAGGAGGTGTTCCGCGCCGCGCTGCACGGCGGGCGCGGCGACATCAGCACCATCGTCCGCTATCTTTCCCATCGTCCGCTGGCGCGGCCCCCGCTCTCGGTCTATTTCGATCGCGACTTCTATCTGGCGAGCAATCCCGATCTGTTCGAGGCGCAGCAGGATCCGCTGCTGCATTTCCTCGAATCCGGGCTGGCCGGCCTGTGCGCGCCGCATCCGCTGGTCGATCTGCAGTTCATCGTCAACGAGAACCCGGATGCGCTCGGCGCACCGCGCGACATGGCGGCGCTGCTGGACCTGCTGGACAACGACCGCGTCTGGCCCTCGCCTTATTTCGATCCCGCCTGGTACGCGGCCGAGTTGGGCGAAGCGGCGCCGCCGCGCGGCATGCTGCGGCATTTCCTGACCGCCGGCCTCGCCGCCGGGCGCATGCCGAACCGCTGGTTCGACGCGGGCTTTTACGCCGCGGCCTACGCCGACGTGCCGAAGGACAGCTACGGCGCATTGCGCCACTTCATCGTCGTCGGCGATGCCGAGGGCCGGGCCGCCGGCCCCCGCTTCGACGGGCGGCTGTATCGCCGCCGCTATGCCGACGTGGCGGATGCCGGCGCGCCGCCGCTGCGCCATTATCTGGTGAACGGGCGCCGGGAAGGACGGCAGGTGCCGGCGGAGCGGGTGGTCGCGCCGCCCGGCCCGGCCCGGCCCGCCGACGCGGTGGCGGTCGCAGAGGCGCTGCCGATCTCGGCGGAGGCGATGGCGCAGAGCTTCGCCGCCATGCGCCGCGTCCTCGACGACGGGCTGCAGGAACGCAAGGACGCGGTGGCAACGCGCGCCCCCGTGCTGCAACTGCCGGCTGACCCGGTCGCCGCCGTCGCCGCGCTTGGCTTTCCTGCGCACGCCGCGCCGCGCCTGTCGATCCTCGTGCCTGCCTATAACGAATTCGCGCACACGGTCGGCTGCCTGCAGTCGATCGCGGCGGCGCCGCCGGCGCTGCCGTTCGAGGTCGTGCTGGCCGACGATGCTTCCTCCGACAGCGACATGGCGCGACTGGCTGATGTGCCGAACCTGCGGCGATTGCGGCAGAAGCGCAACGTCGGCTTCGTGCGCAACTGCAATGCCGCCTTCGCCGTGTGCCGTGGCGATTACGTTCTGCTGCTCAACAACGACGCTCAGGTGCTGCCCGGCGCCATCGACCGGCTGGCCGCCGCGCTTGACGAGGACGCGAACGTCGCCGCGGTCGGGCCGAAGCTGCTGTATCCGAACGGACGGCTGCAGGAAGCCGGCTGCTTCATCCGCCGCAACGGCGAGAGCACGATGGTCGGCCTGTTCGCCGACCCGGAGGAGGGCGGCTTCTGCCGCGACCGCGACGTGACCTACTGCTCCGGCGCGGCGCTGATGCTGCGGCGCGACGCGGTCGGCCCGGCGCTGTTCGACGACGCCTTCCAGCCGGCCTATTGCGAGGACGCGGATCTCTGCCTGCGGCTGCTCGCCGCCGGGCGGCGCGTGCGC
This sequence comes from Pseudomonadota bacterium, assembly GCA_021845835.1. The sequence goes on from JAJZVE010000500.1 coordinate 3,976, forward strand.
TACGTGCATGCGGCGGTGGTGGTTCACCATCTCAGCGTCTCCACCAACCGCCAGTCGCAGGCGCGCAAATTGCGCAGCATCGTGCGCAACCAGCAGAAGCTCGCGGAACGCTGGGGCGAGCTGCTGGCGCGGCTGGACCAGACGCGGCCGATCGCGTTCTATCTGCCGCAGTTCCATCCGACGCCGGAGAACGATATGTGGTGGGGCAGCGGCTTCACCGAATGGACCAACGTGGTGAAGGCGCGGCCGAGCTATGTCGGCCACTACCAGCCGCATCTGCCCACCGATCTCGGCTTTTACGACCTGCGCACGGTGGACGCGCTGGGCCGCCAGGCGATGCTGGCGCGCCGCTATGGCATCGCCGGATTCTGCGTCTATTACTACAACTTCGGCAGCCGCCGGATGCTGGACGCGGCGCTGGAAACGGTGCTCGCGCATCCCGACCTGCCATTCCACTGGTGCCTGTGCTGGGCCAACGAGAACTGGACCAGGCACTGGGACGGCGGCGAGCACGAAGTGCTGATCGAGCAGAGCTACAGA
>JAJZVE010000501.1 GCA_021845835.1 Pseudomonadota bacterium
GCCGATGCACTGCGGCGCCGACTCCGCCGGCCCGCCGCATCGCCCGACGGGTCAGCACCTGCGGCAGCCAGCGGCGTCAGGCTGTTCGCGCCGCCCGGGCATTTCTACTCACCTGTGGTCGATCCCTCACAGCTCGCCGATCGCGAGGCGGAGTTGTTCTGCGAAGAACGACCGATCCCCGGAATCGACCTGAACGAAGCGGCACAATGCGCGCTCGCCGCGCAGATGCGCGCGCCATACCGGCACCTTTGGTTCCCCGCCGAGAAATCGACGGAGGCTCGCTACTTCTACCGCAACGGCAATTTCAGCTACGCCGACGCGGTCACGCTCGGCTGCCTGCTGCAGATCCTGCGGCCGCGTGCGATGATCGAGGTTGGATCGGGCTACTCGTCCGCTCTCACGCTCGACATCGTGGAACGCTGCCTCAACTGGTCGACGTCACTGACCTTCATCGAGCCCCATCCGGAGCTGCTGAATTCGTTGATCTCCGAGATTGACCGCAGCCGGGTGGAAATCATCGCGGCCCCGGTGCAGGCGGTCCCGCTAACCGTATTCGACCGGCTCGGCCCAGGCGATATCCTGTTCATCGACTCGACCCATGTCGTCAAAACCGGCAGCGACGTGCTGCATCATTTCGAGAAGGTGCTGCCGCGCCTGCGCCCGGGCGTGATCATCCATATCCACGACATCTTCTATCCGTTCGAATATCCGCGTTCATGGATCATGGAGATGAATCTGTCGTGGAACGAGCTGTACTACGTTCGCGCGTTCCTGACCAACAACCCAGACTACGAAATCCTCTTCTTTAACGATTTCATGCGCAAGCGCCACTTCGCCCTGATGCGCGATGTGGCACCGCTGTTCCTCGAATTGGGCGGATCGAGCGTCTGGCTGCGCAAGACGCGCGCGTGATGTCGTGACACACAGTCACGGGAACGGGTTCGGCTGGCTGCAAATCCCCCGCCTGCCCGCGGACTTCCACGAAATGCACAGGGAGGGAAAATTCCGCTGCCAACGCCGCCACCACGCCGCCGCGCGGGAACACATCGCCCGGCGCTGCCCGTCTGCGACCGCATGGACGGGCAGCGCCGGGCAGCATGTCATGCCGGCAGCCCCTCACACCATCGACGTCCCCGGCCAGCGCCAGTCCCGCACCTCCGGCATGTCGATGCCGTGAGCTGCGATGTAGCGGCGGTGCTCGATCAGCTTGTCGCGGATCGCCTGCCTGGCATAGGCGGCGCGGGCGCCGAGCGCGGGCAGCCGGTCGATCACGTCGCCGACCAGATGGAAGCGGTCCAGCTTGTTCAGCACCACCATGTCGAACGGCGTCGTCGTCGTCCCCTCCTCCTGAAAGCCGCGCACATGGAAATTGTCGTGGTTACGGCGGCGGTAGGTGAGCCGGTGGATCAGCGTCGGATAGCCGTGGAAGGCGAACACGACATGCTTGTCGCGCGTGAACAGCGCGTCGAAGTCGTGATCCGAAAGCCCGTGCGGATGCGCGTAGTCCGGCACCAGCGTCATCAGATCGACCACGTTGACCACGCGCACGCGCAAATCCGGCAAGTGCTCGTGCAGCAACGACACCGCCGCCAGCGTCTCCAGCGTCGGCACGTCGCCGGCGCACGCCATGACAACGTCCGGCTCCGTGCCTTCGTCGTTGCTCGCCCAGTCCCAGATGCCGATGCCGGCCTCGCAGTGCTTCACCGCCGCGTCCATGTCCAGCCATTGCGGCTCCGGCTGCTTGCCGGCAACGATGACGTTGATGCGGTCGTAGCTGCGCAGGCAATGTTCCGTGACGCACAGCAGCGTGTTGGCGTCCGGCGGCAGATAGACGCGCACCGTGTCGGCCTTCTTGTTCACCACGTAGTCGATGAAGCCCGGATCCTGATGGCTGAAGCCATTGTGGTCCTGCCGCCAGACATGCGAGGTAAGCAGGTAGTTCAGCGACGAGATCGGCCGGCGCCACGCCAGCGCCTTGCTGCTCTTGAGCCATTTCGCATGCTGGTTCAGCATGGAATCGACGATGTGGATGAACGCCTCGTAGCAGTTGAACAGCCCGTGCCGGCCGGTGAGCAGATAGCCTTCGAGCCAGCCCTGGCAGGTGTGCTCGCTGAGAATCTCCATGACCCGGCCGGACGGCGCGAGATGCTCATCGTACGGGAAGGTTTCCGCGTCCCAGACGCGATCCGTCGCCTCGAACGTCGCCTGCAGCCGGTTTGACGCGGTCTCGTCGGGACCGAACAGGCGGAAATTGCGCATCGCCGCATTGCGACGGATCACGTCGCGCAGATAGGTTCCCATCACGAAGGTCGATTCGCCATCGTGCTCGCCGGGCCTGCCGACCGCGACGGCGTACGCGGTGCAGTCGGGCAGGATCAGGTCGCGCCGCAGCACGCCGCCATTGGCGTGCGGATTGGCGCTCATGCGCCGCTCGCCCTGCGGCGCGAGGGCGAGAATCTCCGCGCGCGGGCGGCCGGCTTCGTCGAACAGTTCTTCCGGCCGGTAGCTGCGCATCCAGGATTCCAGCAGGCTGACATGCGCCGGCGTGCTCATGTCGGGGATCGGCACCTGATGCGCGCGCCAGAAGCCTTCCGTCTTTTTGCCGTCCACCGTCTTCGGGCCGGTCCAGCCCTTCGGCGTGCGCAGGATCAGCATTGGCCAGCGCGGGTGCTCGCCCTCGCTCGCCGATGCGCGGATGGCGCGAATCTCCGCCAGCATGCGATCGAGCGTCGCCGCCATCTGCCCGTGCAGCACGGCGGGATCGTCGCCATCGACGATATGCGGCGTGTAGCCGTAGCCCTCGAACAGCTTCACCAGTTCCTCGCGGCTGATCCGGGCCAGAATGGTGGGGTTGGCGATCTTGTAGCCGTTCAGATGCAGGATCGGCAGCACCGTGCCGTCCGTGCGCGGGTTGAGGAACTTGTTGCCGTGCCAGGAGGTGGCCAGCGGACCGGTTTCCGCCTCGCCGTCGCCGACCACGCAGGCGACGATCAGGCCGGGATTGTCGAACGCGGCGCCGTAGGCGTGGCTCAGCGAGTAGCCGAGTTCGCCGCCCTCGTGGATGGAGCCGGGGGTTTCCGGGGCGGCGTGGCTCGGGACGCCGCCGGGAAAGGAGAACTGGCGGAACAGCGCGCGCATCCCGTCCGCATCGCGGCTGATTGCGGGATAGGTCTCGGAATACGTGCCCTCCAGCCAGGTGTTCGCGATCACGCCGGGCGCGCCGTGGCCGGGACCGCAGATGAACATCATGTCGAGGTCGTGGCGCCGGATCAGCCGGTTCAGATGCACATAGATGAAGTTCAGACCCGGCACAGTGCCGAAATGCCCGAGCAGCCGCGGCTTGATGTGCGCGAGCGTCAGCTTCTCCCGCAGCAGCGGGTTGTCGAGCAGATAGACCTGTCCCACGGACAGGTAATTCGCCGCCCGCCACCAGGCGTCCATGCGGTCGGGTTCGGCCGGGTCGGCTGCATCGGTCATGGCGTGCTTGCGCTCCGTTGGCAGTGTCGCAGTCCTGTCCGACAACGCGGCGGCGGCGCGCGCGGCGGCAGACTCAGGGGCCGGCCAGCACCGCCATCGCCGCGTCCACGCCGCCCGCCGCGTGCGGCACGCCGGCCAGCCGCAACCCCATTTCCACCCCGCCCAGCGTGCCGAGCAGGGAAAGATCGTTGAAGTCGCCGAGATGGCCGATGCGGAACACGCGGTCCTTCAAGATGCCGAGACCGTTGCCCAGGCTCATGTTGAAGCGCCGCAAAATCAGGGCGCGCAGCCCGTCGGCGCTGTGGCCGTCGGGCAGCCGGACGGCGGTGAGCGAGCCGGAATAGTCGCGCGGCTCCTGGCATTGCACTTCGAATCCCCAGGCGCGCACCGCGGCGCGCGTCGCCTCGCCGTGGCGCGTGTGGCGGGCGAACACGTTTTCCAGCCCTTCCTCCTCCAGCATCGCCAGCGCCTCCTGCAGGCCGCGCAGCAGGTTGGTGGCGGGGGTGAAGGGAAAGTAGAAGCCTGCATTCGCCTCCAGCATCCTGCCCCAGTCCCAGTAGCTGCGCGGCAGCCGCGCCTGTGCCGACGCCGCCAGCGCGCGCGGGCTGACGGCGTTGAACGACAGGCCCGGCGGCAGCATCAGTCCCTTCTGGCTGCCCGCGACGGTGACATCGACGCCCCATTCCTCGTGCCGGTAGTCGATGGAGCCGAGCGAGGAAATCGTATCGACCAGCAGCAATGCCGGATGCCGGGCCGCGTCGATGGCGGCGCGCACGGCGGCGATCGGGCTGGTGCAGCCGGTCGAGGTTTCGTTGTGGACCACGCAGACGGCGCGGATGCGGTGCGCCGTGTCCTGGCGCAAGGCGGCCTCGATCGCGGCCGGGTCGGCGCCGCGGCGCCAGTCGGTTTCCAGCAGGATCGGCTGCAGGCCGAGCTTTATCGCCATCTCCTGCCACAGCGTCGCGAACCAGCCGGTCCGCACCATCAGCACCGCATCGCCCGGCGAGAGCGTGTTGACCAGCGCCGCCTCCCA
>JAJZVE010000502.1 GCA_021845835.1 Pseudomonadota bacterium
CCGATCTACAAGAGGAACCACAAGTTGACCGATAATCCCGACGCGCCGAAATCGGCACTCGACATGACGCCGGCCGAATACAAAGCGGCCCGCCGTCAGATTCAGTTGGATCATTTCCGGCAGCAGCACGAACGCTCTACGGCCGCGACGCTGGCGAGATTGACGAAGAAATGGGGCGCGCCCGCGCCGAAAGGAAATACCGATGCCTGAGATTGACAACTCCGCCGCCGCGCTGGATCGGATGATGAACACCGCACCGATGGATGCGGCGCGGGCCGAGTTGCTTGCGGTGCATGAGCGGCGCGTTGCGCTGTCCGCAGATATGGCCGCCGCCCGCAAGGCGCTGGCCGAGGCTGAGGCGGCACGGGCGGTGCTGGTGGAACGCGCGTCAGCCGGCGGCGCCGTGACAGCCGCCGAAACCGTCGATGCGGAACTGGCCGTGCGCGCGGCGGAATCGCATGTGTTGTTCCTCTCGGATGCGATCCGCGCTCTCTCCGACCGTGAATCCAAAGGACAGGCGGCAATCCCGGCGGCGCAGCAGACGGCGGCGCTTCCCGTGGCGAAGCACGGCGCAAAGCTGCGCGTGGCCGCAGCCGAGCGGCTGGCGGCGGCACAGGCGGAGCTTGCTGCGGCGGAACGGTCCTATGATGACGCCACGGCTGTTATTGCCCATGCCTTCACGCGCGGATGGCGTGCGCCGGGCGACACGGCGCGCGACATCAACCCGCCGCCGCGCCCGCTGCGGATTGACGAACAACATCGCATGATCGCGGTGCGACATGCGCCCGATCGCGAGCGCGCCTTCCTGGGCGCGGCCGGGCTGCTGTGAAAGGCACTCGGTCAACTGCAACCCGGCGCTGGCGCGCATTCTGTCGCGCCGTCGCCGATCCGCGCAAGTCGCGCCGTGAACTCAAGTTGATTCCGGCCCGAAAGTGGGTGGCGCCAATCGGCTTAATGCGCGGGATGGCGCCGCCGGATCGGCGCGATCCACTGCGTTGGGTGGAGGAACGGGATGGCTGATGTTGAAAAATCAGAACAGAAACAGCGGCGTGGCGGTTTTCAGCCCGGTCAAAGCGGCAACCCGCGTGGAAAGCCCAAAGGTGCGCGCAATCGCGTTCTGCTGGCGCTGGACGGCATCGGCGGTGACGCTGCTGCCGATGTTCTGGCCGCTGCGGTGACGGCTGCCAAGGCCGGCGACATGCGCGCGGCGGAATTGATCCTGTCGCGCGTCTGGCCGGCGCGGAAAGGCAGGCCGGTCAGCCTGCCCGACATGCCGAGCATGGCAGATGCCGGCGGGCTGGTAGCGGCAACGGCGGCTGTAGCCGAGGCTGTCGCAGATGGCACGCTCACGCCGGACGAGGCGCAGGCGGTGGCGGCGGTGCTGGAATCGCAGCGCAAGGCGATCGAGACGGCCGACCTCGCCGCGCGGATTGAGCGTCTGGAGCAACAGCGATGACCCGGACAATGACCAGGCGCGTCGCCGCGCTGGAGGCCGGCCAGCCGGACGACATCGCGCGCATGACCGACGATGAACTGCGTGCCGCCTGCCAGGCGAACGCGCGCGTGCTGCTGGCCGATCCCGACTGCCCGATGCCGCCCGACGTGCGCGCGATCATGGAGCGCGAGGCGGCGGGCGAGATGCCGACGATGGACGAGTCCTCACAGATCATCGGGTGGCTGGAGGCGTTACTATGACCCCACTGCACAGGCGCATCCGCCGCCTCGAAGGCGCGGCGAGGCCGGGTGATCTTGAGACATGGCCTGACGCGGCGCTGTTCGCCATCCTCGACCCGCCCGCCGAGATTGCCGCACTGGTGCGCCGGATCGGGCCGGGGGCGGCGCTGCAAACCGAGGCGGTGGGAACGTGGCTGGAAACCATCGTGGTGGAGGCAGCATGAACACGATGCGCGCCCGTCTCGCCCGGCTGGAGGGCACCCAGCCGGCGCCTGACCCGGCATTGACCCTGCGCGCGGTGGAGGCGGTGGAGCGGCTGCTGGCCGATCCCGACCCGTGGCGCCGCGAGGCCGGCGCGGCGCTGGTTGAGGCGATCAAGCGCGCGGCTGGGGGCGACAATGCAGGCGCTTGAACGACGGGTGGCGCGGCTGGAGTTGGATCAGCCCGGCGGGCGGATCATGGAGGTTTCCATCCGCCGCACGATCCTCGACCGCGACGCGGGCGGGCGATGGGTGACGACCGGGATCATCGAACGGGGGGCGGTTGTCGTCCGACTGACGGATGGGCGCGCGGCTGCTGCCTTCTGAAAACTGCCGGTGATCGGCACGGCGGCGGGGGATCGCGCATCGCGGCCCCGCCGCCTTTTTTGTGCCGTCTATGGGAGATTGCGGAGAACCTGCATCGGGCGGAACTGACCGTCATCGAGCGAGCGGAGCACATCGCCGAGTGGGTGCGGCTGACTGATGATACAGCGGGAAAGCAGGCGGATGGTAAACCGGCGCAACTTGCGCCGGTTAATCGCGGAGGCCGCGCCTCTGGCGGCTTGCCGAAGTCCGGCGGCATCAACGCCGCCGTCCGCGAACTTGGCATCGACCGCACCGCGACGCCACGCGCGGCGAGCGGATCGCGGATGACGTGCTGGCCGATCTGGGCGGATCGGGCTGGTTTGTTATCAGAAATGACGCATCCGGCGCTTTTGATAGCTCAACTAAGGTTATTCGGGTTATTCGGGTTTTTCGGGACCATAGAGATAGAAAAACAGCACTTTTCGAGGCCCCGTGACCCTGTCCGAAAGTTCATGTGTTCATGTTTTGTTCGCGTCGTACTTAGGACACCTCTGAAGGGAGAGGTGCCCGCGCCCCCCCTGGTCAGAGAGGGCCTAAAATACGTGTGAACAAAACAGGAACATATATGTCCGTTCTCTCCCTCGGAGGGGCTTCCCGGCGCTTCCTGCTACCTATGGGCTACCTAGCGGTTTTTCCCGGAGTCGTCTTTTCCGCGTAAACCGTTGAAAAGACTGGCGGACCCGACACGATTCGAACGTGCGACCTTCGCCTTCGGAGGGCGACGCTCTATCCAGCTGAGCTACGGGTCCGGCAACCGCCTCATATCCCGAAAACAGGCGCGCGGGAAGGGCCGCTGCTCAGGCTTCTTGCCGCGCCAGCCAGCGTGCCGCCGCCGCCGCCGCACCTGAGGGGAGCGACGCGGCGGGGGCGTACAGCCACGCCAGCACGTCGCCAACCGGCGCCGTTCGGCCCAAATCACGCAGCATCAAATGATAATCGCGCGGATAATAGGCCAGGGTCACCCGGCCGTCCTCCGGCAACGCCCGCCACATCGCTGCCATCGCCTCCTTCGGCACCAGTTCGTCATGCCCGCCGTACAGGAACAGCCCGGGGGCCGCAAAGCGCGGCGCGGAAGCCAGGGCCGCGTCCATCAGGTCCACCAGCCCGCGCAACGTGTCCAGCCGCGTCTCGTGAATCGTCAGCGGGTCGCGCGAGAGTCGGATCAGCGCCGCGCGGTTGTCGCTCGCCATCACGCGCACCGGCGCGCCGCTCAACGCAAGGCCCGGCAGCAGCGTTGCCCCCAGCCACAGGCTGCTGCGCAGGAACACGTTCATCCGGGCACGCCCCCATACCGCCGGCGCGGCCAGGACATAGCGCGCGTCGGCCGGCGCCAGCGGCCCGGTGGCAAGGCACATCAGCACCGCACCGCCCATGCTCTCACCCATCAGCACCAGCGGCACACCGGGATGCAAGGTCCGCAGTTGGCGCGCCACCTCCGCCGCATCCGCCACCAGGGTCGGCACGCCAGGCCACAGGCCGCGGTCCGGCGCCGCGCCGAAGCCGCGCTGGTCCGGCGCGTAGAGAGCACACCCCGCCGCGGCAAAATCCGCCGACGGGATTTCCCAGGCATCCCGGCTGTCGTTGAATCCGTGGAACGCCAGGATAAGCCGCCTGGGCGTCGCGCCTGGCAGCCAGCGTCGATAGGGCAGCTGCGCGCCATCCCGCATGGTGAACACCCCATCCGCCGCATCGTTCTGCTCGGCACGCCGGCCAGACAGCGTCGCCCCTCCGGCACAGCCGGTCAGGCCCAAGGTGAACGCCGCCCCCATGCCGATGAGGGCACGCCGGCGCAGACGTGCTGGCGCGGAAGGGGATGCAGTTGAAAGCATGGCGGCTATGGCTATCATGGAACGGCCCGTGATGGGCATCCCCCACCGCGCGAGGTTCCCATGCCGGACAGCCTGTCACCCCCCGCCGCCGCCCCTGGCGCCCGCGCGCCCACCGAGATCATTCACGTGGATCATGCCGTGGTCGCCTGCGATGGCGGCGCCGGGCCGCTTGGGCATCCGCGCGTGTTCCTGCGCATCGTCGGCCGCCAGGTCATGTGCCCGTATTGCTCGCGGCTCTATGTCCTGAATGAAGGCGCCGGTCACGACGCCGCCCACTGACGCGAGCGGCGCCGCGACGCCGGCGCCGCATGTCGTGCTGATCGACGGCTCGGGGTTCATCTTCCGCGCCTTCCACGCGCTGCCGCCGATGACGCG
>JAJZVE010000503.1 GCA_021845835.1 Pseudomonadota bacterium
CGGCGAGCAGGGGGGCGACGAGGTCCCGCGGCGTCACCCCATCGGCCGCCATCATCAGGCGGACCAGCGGGTCCGTCAGCAGCGTCTCGAACGTAAGGGCGCGCCGACCATCCTGACACATGGCAATTTCCTCCGCCGCACACCGTTCAGATGGGCATTCTGCCGTGTCGATGCTGCGTCGGGCGCGTTAATTGCGTGTCAGATACTTTGTGTTACGTCGCGTGACACGACGTCAACTCAGTTTCGGATCGATCCAGCGCGCCCAGGCCATCCCATTGTTGGCGGCGTCGGGGGCCATCGCCGTTTCCAGCACGGCCAGCATCGGCCCCTGCAGCCCGGACGGCAGCTCGAAGGCGATGCGGTCGCGGCCATGTCCGGCGACCGTGGTCGGCGTTCCCTGCGCCACCACGGTCCCGTCCATGCGCGCGAGCCGCGCCGTGAACACCACCGCGGCGGCGGTCGGGCTGCCGGCATGCAGCACGTCGCTGGAAAAGCGGGTATGCCCGTCGAGCCGCACCGGGAACACCGCCCGCGCCGGCGCCTCGCCCGGCCCGTTCGGATGCAACTGGCAGCTTGAGCCGTCGAACACGAAGAAGGCCCAGCCCTGGCTGCCGACGTTCTGCAGGGCGAAAGCCGTGCCGCCCGGCTCGGCGCGCACCAGGAACAGCTCCGCCGGCAGCCGGGGCAGCGCGGTCAGCGGCGTGCGCCGCTCATAGACCTGATAGGGGCCGCGGGTGCGGCGGGCGAACTGATCCTCGGGGAAGCAGGCAGCCACCACCTCGGCCGCCTGCGTCGCCAACTGGTCGTAGGGACGCACCATCGCCACGTCGAGTCGCTGCAGCCAGGGCGCCAGCGGGTCGATGAAAATCTCCCGCTCGCTGCCGGAGGCGTCGCAGAACACCATGTCGGCATGCGACCAGCCGGCGCGCGCCAGCAGGTCCGCGACCGGCATGGCCGGGATCACCCGGTCGGCATCGAGCGCCTCGTCGGTCAGCCGCACCATCCAGTCCGCCTGCAGCCGCACGGCCGGCGCCAGCCGGGTCGCGGCGTGCCACAGCGCCGTCTGCGCCACCCGGATGCGCCGGTTGATGGTCGTGTTCAGCGCCAGCAGGCGCACATTGTCGGCCAGCGGCTCGGCGCACAGCACCGCCGCGCGCGGATGCAGCCGCGCCAGCGCCAGGGCGGAATAGCCGGCATGGGCGCCGATCACCAGGATGCGCTGCGGAGTCGCGCGCAGGTCGGGCACCGCCTGGAGCTGGTCGCGGAACGCACCGGCCAGGGCGGCGATGTCCGGCGTGCCGCAGCGGAACCACAGCGGCGCCGCGATCTCCGGCAGCAGCGCCCACATCAGCCCAGTGTGGATGCTGGCCAGCCGGCCGAGAAGCTCGAAATACGCCGCGCGCGCCGCGCCGTCCTGCGGGGCGGCCGCCATCGCCGCCTCCAGCTCCGCCTTGCGGACCAGCGGATGCGGCGCCGCGGCGGACGCCGGCGGCGCATCTCCGGCGGCCGGGGTGGGCAGGAACGGGTCGGGCTGAGACATCGGGCGGTCCTTTCCGCCCCACCATCCGCGATTTCGCGCGGCTTGGCGAGGCCGCAGCGCAGGGCAGAAATCCCAGTTTTCGCAATTAATGCTTCTGGATCATTTTTTCGGAATGTGCCACCCTCACGGAGTTGTCACAGTCCGGCGCCGCGCGCCGGGGGGGGATTCCTGAGATGCCACAGTCTTTGCAAGCGCGCCTGCCCAGCATCCTGCGGGACACCGTCGTCAGCCTCGTGCGCCGCGAGGGGCCGGACCTGACGGCCCGGCAACTCGGCGTGCTGCTGATCTGCTATCTGGAGGAAGGGCCGCACACGGTGCGCGGGCTGGCCGCGCGGCTGAACGTGGCCAAGCCGGCGATCACGCGCGCGCTGGACCGGCTGGAGGAATTCCAGTTCGCCCGCCGGCTGCAGGACCCGCGCGACCGCCGCAGCATCATTGTCGCCCGCACCGAGGACGGCGAGCTGTTCATGACGCAACTGCATGCGCTGCTGGATGAGGCTTCGCGCAGCACCGCGACGGCCCGCGCCGGCACGCCCCGCGCCACCCCCTTCGAGCCGCTGGCCGCCGTCGGGTAACGCACCGCCACCCCTGCCCGGCCGCCGGCCTCCACCCGCCGGTCCGTGGTGGAGGCCGTGCCGTTCCATTCACATGTGCGGCACGCCCGGCCAGCGCCAGTCGCGCACCTCCGGCATGTCCACGCCGTGCGCCGCGATGTAGCGCCGGTGCGCGATCAACTTGTCGCGGATCGTCTGCTTGGCGTAGGCGGCGCGCGGGCCGAGGTCCGGCAGCCGGTCGATCACGTCGGCGACCAGATGGAAGCGGTCCAGCCCGTTCAGCACCGCCATGTCGAACGGCGTGGTGGTCGTACCCTCCTCCTGGTAGCCGCGCACGTGGAAATTGGCGTGGTTGTGGCGCCGGTAGGTCAGCCGGTGGATCAGCCAGGGATAGCCGTGGAAGGCGAACACCACGTGCTTGTCGCGGGTGAACAGCGCGTCGAAATCATGGTCCGACAGGCCGTGCGGATGGGCGTAGTCGGGCACCAGCGTCATCAGGTCGACCACGTTCACCACGCGCACCCGCAGGTCGGGCAGGTGTTCGTGCAGCAGTGACACCGCCGCCAGCGTCTCCAGCGTCGGCACGTCGCCGGCGCAGGCCATCACCACGTCCGGCTCGGTGCCCTCGTCGTTGCTCGCCCATTCCCAGATGCCGATGCCGGCGGCGCAATGCGTCACCGCCGCGTCCATGCCGAGCCATTGCGGCTGCCTCTGCTTGCCGGCGACGATGACGTTGATGCGGTCGTAGCTGCGCAGGCAGTGTTCCGTCACGCACAGCAGCGTATTGGCATCCGGCGGCAGATAGACGCGCACCGTATCGGCCTTCTTGTTCACCACGTAGTCGATGAAGCCCGGGTCCTGGTGGCTGAAGCCGTTGTGGTCCTGCCGCCAGACATGCGAGGTGAGCAGGTAGTTGAGCGAGGAGACCGGCCGCCGCCACGCGAGGTCCTTGCTGCTCTTCAGCCATTTCGCATGCTGGTTCAGCATGGAATCGACGATGTGGATGAAGGCTTCGTAGCAGTTGAACAGCCCGTGCCGCCCGGTGAGCAGGTAGCCCTCCAGCCAGCCCTGGCAGGTATGCTCGCTGAGAATCTCCATCACCCGCCCGGATGGCGCCAGATGCTCGTCATACGGCAGGGTTTCCGCGTCCCAGGCGCGATCGGTCGCCTCGAACGTCGCCTGCAGCCGGTTGGAGGCGGTTTCGTCCGGGCCAAACAGGCGGAAATTCCGCGTCGCCGCGTTGCGCCGCATCACGTCGCGCAGATAGCCGCCCATCACCGCCGTCGCCTCGCCGTCCTGCGCGCCCGGCCGCTCGACCGGCACGCCGTAGCGCGTGCAGTCCGGCAGGATCAGGTCGCGGCGCAGGATGCCGCCATTGGCGTGCGGATTGGCGCTCATGCGCCGCTCGCCGCGCGGGGCGAGCTGCAGGATGTCCGCGCGCGGGCGGCCCTCCTCATCGAACAACTCCTGCGGCCGGTAGCTCCGCATCCAGGACTCCAGCAGCGCCACATGCGCCGGGTTGTCCATGTCGTTGACCGGCACCTGATGCGCGCGCCAGAACCCCTCGACGCGCTTGCCGTCGACCTCCTTCGGCCCGGTCCAGCCCTTCGGCGTGCGCAGGATCAGCATCGGCCAGCGCGGATGCCCGCCCTCGCTCGCGCCGGCGCGGATCGTGCGGATCTCGCCCAGGATGCGGTCCATCGTCGCCGCCATCTCGCGGTGCAGCACGGCGGGGTCGTCGCCCTCGACGATGTGCGGCGTGTAGCCGTAGCCCTCGAACAGCTTCACCAGTTCGCCGCGGCTGATGCGGGCGAGGATGGTGGGGTTGGCGATCTTGTAGCCGTTCAGGTGCAGGATCGGCAGCACCGTGCCGTCCGTGCGCGGGTTGAGGAACTTGTTGCCGTGCCAGGCGGTGGCCAGCGGCCCGGTTTCCGCCTCGCCGTCGCCGACCACGCAGGCCACGATCAGGTCGGGGTTGTCGAAGGCGGCGCCGTAGGCGTGGCTCAGCGAATAGCCGAGCTCGCCGCCCTCGTGGATGGAGCCGGGGGTTTCCGGCGCGGTGTGGCTGGGGATGCCGCCGGGGAAGGAGAACTGGCGGAACAGCGCCCGCATCCCGTCCGCGTCCTGGCTGACGGCGGGGTAGATTTCCGGATACGTGCCCTCGAGCCAGGTGTTCGCGATCACGCCGGGCGCGCCGTGGCCTGGGCCGCAGACGAAGATCATGTCGAGGTCGTGGTGGCGGATCAGCCGGTTCAGGTGCACGTAGATGAAGTTCAGCCCCGGCACCGTGCCGAAATGGCCGAGCAGGCGCGGCTTGATGTGCGCGTGCGTCAGCGTCTCGCGCCGCAGCGGATCGTCCAGCAGATAGACCTGCCCGACGGACAGGTAGTTGGCCGCGCGCCACCAG
>JAJZVE010000504.1 GCA_021845835.1 Pseudomonadota bacterium
CAATCCGCACAGTGGGTCGTCTGCATCATGACCGTCATGGGCACCGCCATCACGCGCTGCGGCATCGCCACCGTGAGGATGAGGGCGATAACGGACAGCCACGACATGAACCAGCCGATGCGACCCAAGGTCATGGCGGTACTATAGGCATGATGATGGGGCCGCTCAAGGTTTCACACCTTCACATGTAGGTAGCGAGGCATCTGTCCGGTTTAGGTAGCACTCGATCTGTCTGGTGAAGATGGGGCATCCGGGAGGAGGCCCTGATGCGTCGGACGGAGGTTTTCGAGGGCATACGGATGTTGAAGTTCCGGAGTGTTTTGGCGCGTTGGGAGAGCGACGAGTTGAGCCAGCTGGAAGCGGCGGAGCTGCTTGGCATCGGCGAGCGGACGTTTCGCCGCTGGTGTGGGCGGTATCGGGAGGGCGGCGAGGCCGGGCTTGCGGACCGGCGGCTGGGCCAGGCGGCGGCCAATCGGGTGCCGTCGGCGGAGGCGGCGCGGGTGGAGGCGCTGTATCGCGGGCGGTATGCCGGGTTCAGCGCCAAGCACTTCCACGAGCATCTTCGGCGCGACCATGCGTTCGGCTGGGGCTATACGTGGACGAAGACATTCCTGCACAGCCGCGGGCTGTTGCAGCCGGCGCCGCGGCGGGGGGCGCATCGGCGCAAGCGCCCGCGTCGCCCGATGATGGGCATGATGCTGCATCAGGATGCGTCGCGGCACGAATGGGTGACGGGCGAGCCGGCCTGCGACCTGGTGGTGACGCTGGACGATGCGACGGGGGCGATCTACTCCGCGATCCTGGTGGCCGAGGAAGGCACCGCCTCGACGTTCGCGGGGCTGCTGGAGGTGTTCGGCAGGCACGGCCTGCCGTGCAGCCTGTACACCGACCGGGGCAGCCACTATTTCCACACCGAAGCGGCCGGCGGCAAAGTCAGCAAGGGGGTGCGCACGCAGGTCGGCCGGGCGCTGGCGCAACTCGGGGTCGAGCACATCGCCGCCTACTCGCCCGAGGCGCGCGGGCGCTCGGAGCGGGCGTTCCGCACCCTGCAGGACCGTCTGCCGAAAGAACTGGCGTTGGCGGGGATCAGCACGATCGCGGCGGCGAACGCCTGGCTGCGGCAGACCTACGTTGCCGCCTACAACGCTCGCTTCGCGGTCGCCGCCGAGCAGCCGGGGACGGCGTTTGTCGCGGTGCCGGTGGTGGAACTGGCCGAGGTGCTGTGCCACCAGGAAGAGCGCCAGGTGGGCCATGACAACACCGTGGTGTTCCAGCGCGTACGCCTGCAGATCCCGCCCAGCCCGTTGCGGGCGCACTATGTGCGGGCGACGGTGAAGGTGCGACGCTACCTCGACGGCAGCCATGCGATCTTCCACGGCCCGCGATGCATCGGCCGCTATGACGCCGGCGGCAACGATCTTGCGGTCGCACCCCCGCAGGCGGCCTGATGACATTACCGCGTGCATCCGCTCGACGCGCCTATCTGTTGCCGGGGCATGCCCCGGCAACAGATAGGGAACAGAGCGGACAGTCCGAGTGCTACATGCACCGGCCACTTTGGCTCGCTACCAACAGGTTTCACACCTTCACATCCGGCCACTTCATCGGCGGCCACGGCCTGCTGCCCTATGAGCAGAAAACGCAGCAATGGCCGGGCTTTAGCCGCAGCGTCGCGCCGCAACTCTTGCAGTCGTAGAAGAACTGGCAGGCGTCGGTCAGCATGGTTTCCACCTCGACGTAGCCGCATCGCCCGCACATGATGATGGCTGAGACCAGGAACGGTGCGGTGTCGGCCATCCCGCTTCCGTCAGGCCGCCAAGCGTTCGCCATCTCAGCCTGCATCGGCATTCGTAGCGATCACGCGCTCGGGCTCCGCAGCTTCAGCGACACTACGCCTTGTGAAATCTGGTCGATCGGTGTTTCTCAAAGCTCAAGCAAAGCCGGAGACAGGCTACCCGGAAAGACAAGACCGCCGACAGATACATCGGCTTCATGATCGTCGCATCCATCCGCCTATGGGTGAGTTACTTCGTCAACAAGCCCAATGTTCGGGCCAGCATTTGCGCAAGTTCGCATGACCCCTGCCAGCGCATGACGCTTGGCACGATGCGTTTGCTGGCACCATTAGATAGTAAGCCCCCGGTTGCGCCCAGGATTCCAGTCCACGTTTCCTCCCGGCGTCACCATGCCACTGACCCCGTGACCGAGTTCCTTCTCCAGCGCCGGCCGCCAAGGCACGAGCTGAAACCCCATCCCATCATCGATCATGGCGAACCGGCCGGAGGAGAGGGTGATGCGCTGGCGGTAGATGCCGGACACATGCTCGCCCTCAGCCGAGGGGCGATGTGCAAGTCCCGTCTCCGCCGAGAGCTTTGTGGCGACATCGTCCAGTTCGCGCCGGCGCAGCGTGTTGATGAGATCCCGCGCGAACCCGACGCGCTGGCCCTGCCGCTTCGCCAAGCCCTGCCGGGCAAGATGGTCGATTCGCCGGTCCATTGCCTCGCGGACCTCGGCGCCAAAGCCGCCGCCGCTAAGCGCCGGGTCTTTCGCAAGAAGCTGGCGGTCGATCCAGGTCGCGCCCGGCGCCGAGATTTGCGCGCCGATGGTGATGTCGGATCTCGTGGCGAGGGACAGGCGAGGGCGGCCATTCGCATCCTCGTATGACCGCGCCTCGACGATGGCGCCTGGTCGCGCGTCGCCTGTCAGTTCCAGGTCCGAGAAGCGCAGATGATGGGTTCGCCCATCGACGCCTTCGACGATGGCGTAGGCGGTGCCCTTCAGCTCGTCGTCTAGCCCGCGCTCGACCAGGCGGCCCAGCACCGGATTGGCGGGCGCGTCGCCATGGATCGCGAAGCCAGCGACGTCAGGCTCACGGTTCGCCCCGCTCATCGCCCGGTGCATGGTCTTGATGATATCGCCGCGGATGCCGAGGTCGCGTAGGGCCGGTTCGATGCCAGGCTTCAGGGTCCACTGGGCTGGGCCAACCTGCTCGACGAGGCCCAGCCGTTCGAGCTTCGCCGCGCGGCCCAGCATCAGGCGTCGCATCTCGGGATCGTCTTCGCCGCCTGGCCGTAAGTCGGCGACGCCGCCGCCATCATCGGCGACATCGCGCAGCGCGCGATCGAGGCTGGTCCAGCGCTCGGCCTCGATTTCCTTTTCCAGGGCGGTGCGGATTTCGTGCTCGCTGCGTGGGCCCAGTTCGAGCGTGACGCGCTCCGCAGCCCGATCACGGAAGCCTCGGCTGATATAGTCGCGGCTGATGACCAGGTCCTGGTCATCGTCGGCACGGCCGCGGATCAGGACATGGACATGCGGGTTGTCGGTGTTCCAATGATCGACCGCGACCCAATCGAGGCTGGTGCCGAGATCGCGCTCGACATCCTGCATCAGCTCGCGGGTGAAGCTGCGCAGGTCTGCCAGTTCGGCCGCATCCTCGGGCGATATGATGAACCGGAAGTGGTGCCGGTCATCCGCCGTGCGCTCGGCAAAGGCCTGTTCATCAGCTGCGTCCGCGGTGGCGTCGAACATTCGCGCATCGGCGCCGTCGCGGGTTACGCCGTCGCGCTTCAGGTAAGCCATGTGCTTGGGCAGCGGCGCGGAGCGGAAGCGCGTGCCGTGGTGCCGGACGACACGTGCCTTCATCACCACGCGCCGAGCGTTCGAGCGGAGCCGGATCGAGACCGCCGCCCGGCGGCCGCGTCCGAACCGCGACCGGCTCCGGCCCTGGCTTGACCGGAAGCTGGAGCCGACGTGACCGGCCTTCTTCGCGGCCCGCATCACCTCGCCGACGAAGGTCTGCGGACGCTTGGTGCCCCGGTTGCCGTGGCGGATGCGGCCTGGGCGGACCTGGATGTCGTCGTCGCTGGTGCTCATGGCCGCGACGCGGGCAGGAATGAGCGGCGACGGCGGTCGGCACGTTGAAATGCTTGAAGAAAATGCTTGGAGCGCCAGCAGGGGGCTGTGATCGAGTGTTCAAAATGTCTAATCCAACCAACCACTTGCGCCGCCCGGAGGGCCAGCCTTTTCCCTTGCCGTCCGTTGGTCGTGTTCCCCTGCACCCCCAGTCCGACACTCAAACCCACGCCAAGGCCCGCCAGACCGCGATGAAGCCCGATCTCGCTCATGGCCGTGGATTCCGCCCCGACGTCCTGACGAACAGGCCGTCGGATTGCGGGGCGAGCGCGGTCCAATCCTCCGCTGCGCCGCCGATCGACGACTGTCCTGATTGCGGATCGGGCGATGGTTGGGCGCGCGTCGGACTGTTCTGCGCACGCGCCGCGAACAGAGGCGCTTGCGTCCAGGAGCGCGCCACAACGGCGACAATCATCGCATCATCGACCGAGCCGCCGCCGATCAGCGGGGCGAGAACGGCGACGTAGGCGCGCGTCTCGGCGGGCAGCGGTCGGCCGGTCGCCAGATGATCCTCATAGCGTGCCGGGCCGGCGTTGTAGGCGGCCAGGAAGCCGGGCGCACCGTAGCGATCATGCAGTTGCCG
>JAJZVE010000505.1 GCA_021845835.1 Pseudomonadota bacterium
CTGCGCGCGGTTCGGGAGACACGGGATGTCCGCTGACGGTCCACGCTGCCAGGTCGCCATCGTCGGCGACAACTTCATGCTGCCGGAAATGTTCGAGCGCGCCATTCGCGCCGCCTGCGACGATCGTGTCATCATGCGCAGCATGCGCCTGCCCTGGCCGGACGCGCCGATGGAGCACGGCTATGCCCGCGCCGGCATGGCGGGCCTGAAGGAATACCAGGGCGATCCCGACGAAATCGTGCGCTTCGTCGCCGACGCCGAGGTGCTGGTGACGCAACTCGCGCCGCTGTCGGCGGAGATGCTGGACAGGATGCCGTCGCTGAAACTGGTTGCCGTTTCACGCGGCGGGCCGGTGAACATCGACATGGCGGCGGCGCGGGCGCGCGGCGTGCGCGTGGTCAACACGCCCGGCCGCAACGCCAGCGCCGTCGCGGAATTCGCGATCGGCGCCATCCTCGCGGAAACGCGGCTGATCCGGGCCGGCCACGAGGCCTTGCGCGCCGGCGAATGGCGCGGCGACCTGTACCGCGCCGACCGCACCGGGCGCGAGTTGTCGGAAATGACCGTCGGCGTCATCGGCTATGGCCAGATCGGCACGCGCGTCGTGCGGTTGCTGAAGGCGTTCGGCTGCCGCATCCTGGTTGCCGATCCCTATGTGCAGCTCTCCCCCGCCGATCGCGATGACGGCGTGCGGCATGTGCACCTGGAAGATCTGCTGGCGCAGTCGGACGTGATCACGCTGCATGCGCGCGTCACGCCGGAAACCACCGGCTTCATCGGCCGCGCACAGTTCGCGGCGATGCGGCCGGGCACGATCTTCGTCAACACCGCGCGCGGGCCAATGGTCGATTACGATGCGCTGTACGAGGCACTCGCCTCCGGCCATCTCGGCGGCGCGATGCTGGAAACCTTCGCGATCGAACCGGCGCCGCCCGACTGGCCGTTGCTGAAACTGCCCAACGTCACGTTGACGCCGCATATCGCCGGCGCCTCGGTCAAGACGGTCACCATCGCCGCCGAGGCCGCCGCCGAGGAGGTCCGCCGCCATATCGCCGGCGAGCCGCCGCTCAATCCCTGCTGAGGAACCATGACGATGAACCATCAGAAGGAGCGCGAGGCGCTCGTCACCGCCTGCCGCCAGATGAACGCGCTGGGCATCAACCAGGGCACGTCGGGAAATATCAGCATCCGCGCCGGCGACGTGATGCTGATCTCCCCCTCCGCGACGCCGTATGAGCGGATGCAGCCGGAGGACGTGGCGGAGATGCCGCTGGAGGGCGAATACGGCTCCTGGCACGGCAAGCTGAAGCCCTCGACCGAGTGGCGCTTCCATCTCGACATCATGCGCAGCCGCCCGGATGTCGGATCGGTGGTGCACGCGCATCCGACCTACTGCACGGCGCTCGCCATCGCGCGCAAGCCGATCCCGGCCTGCCACTACATGATGGCGGCGTTCGGCGGCACCGATGTGCGCTGCGCGCCCTATGCCACGTTCGGCACGCAGGAACTTTCCGAGCACGCCTTGAAGGCGCTGGAAGGGCGCAACGCCTGCCTGCTCGCCAATCACGGCATGATCGTCGCCGGCGCCAGCCTGGACAAGGCCATGTGGCTGGCGGTCGAGCTGGAAACCATCGCGCGGCAGTATTTCCTCAGCCTGCAGATCGGCGGGCCGGTGATCCTGAGTGATGCCGACATCGCCGCGACGGCGGCGAAGTTCACCACCTACGGGTTGCAGGACAAGCCGGAAGGCGGCGCGAAGAAGAAGGCGAAGAAGGCCGCCTGATGCCCGATCCGTTCGACCTGCTGGTCGTCGGCGGCGGCGTCAACGGCGCGGGCATCGCGCGCGACGCCGCCGGCCGCGGGCTGTCCGTGCTGCTGTGCGAGAAGGGCGACCTGGCCGAAGGCACCTCCTCGCGCTCGGGCAAGCTCATTCATGGCGGCCTGCGCTACCTGGAATACTACGAGTTCCGGCTGGTGCGGGAGGCGCTGATCGAGCGCGAGGTGCTGTTGCGCGCCGCCCCGCACATCGTCTGGCCGATGCGCTTCGTGCTGCCGCACAGCAGGGAGCAGCGCCCGGCCTGGATGATCCGGCTGGGCCTGTTCCTCTACGACCATCTCGGCGGGCGCGAACGCCTGCCCGGCACGCGGCGGCTCGATCTGCGCCGCGCGCCGGAAGGCCAGCCGATCCGCGAGGAATACCGCCTCGCCTTCGAGTATTCCGATTGCTGGGTGGAGGATGCGCGGCTCGTCGTGCTGAACGCGCTGGACGCCGCCGCGCGCGGCGCCGAGGTGCGGGTGCGCACGGAGGTCGTCTCCGCGCGGCGCGCGGACGGGCTGTGGCACGTCACGTTGCGCCGGCCGGACGGCGGCACCGAGGCGGTGCGCGCGCGTGGCCTCGCGAACGCGGCGGGACCGTGGGTGGAGAAGGTCATCACCGGCGTGATCGGGGCCAACTCCGCCCGCCGCGTGCGGCTGGTGAAGGGCAGCCACATCATCGCGCGCAAGTTCTGGGACGGACCACAGGCCTATCTGCTGCAGAACGACGACAAGCGGGTGATCTTCGTCAACCCGTACGAGGGCGATCTCTGCCTGATCGGCACCACCGACATTCCCTATGAGGGCGAGGCCGGCGACGTGGCGATCGACGCGGCGGAACGCGCCTATCTGTGCCGCGTGGTCAACCGCTACATGCGCCACGAACTGCGGCCATCCGATATCCTGCACGAGTTCTCCGGCGTGCGTCCGCTGTACGACGACAACGCGGCCAATCCGTCGGCGGTGACGCGGGATTACGTGTTCGATGTGGAGGCGGCGGACGGCGCCGCGCCGCTGCTGTCGGTGTTCGGCGGCAAGATCACCACGTTCCGCAAACTCGCCGAGCACGCGCTGCAGAAGCTGCAGCCCTTCTATCCGAAGCTTGCCGGCGACTGGACGCGCGCGGCGCCGCTGCCGGGCGGCGACATGCCGGGGGCGGATTTCGACCCCTGGGCGCGCGACTTCGCCCGCCGCTTCGCCTTCCTGCCCGCCCCGCTCGCGCTGCACTACGCCCGGCAATACGGCACGCGCGCCGATGCGCTGCTGGACGGGGCGCGCGCGCTGGACGATCTCGGGCGGCATTTCGGCGGGCGGCTCTACGAGCGCGAGGCGGATTTCCTGATCCGCACCGAATGGGCACGCACCGCGGAGGACATCCTGGAACGCCGCACGAAACACCTGCTGCATCTGACGCCCGCCCAGCGCGAGGAGTTCGCAACCTGGATGGCCCGCACATGACGCCGATCGCCGCCGATCCCGAATTCCGCGCCCTCCTGCGCTACAGCGCCGCGATCGGCGCCGATCCCGCGCTGGTGCAGGGCGCGGGCGGCAATGTCTCGCTCAAGCGCGACGGCGTGCTGTGGGTGAAGGCGTCCGGCACGTGGCTGGCGCGCGCCGGGGCGCAGGACATCATGGTGCCGCTGGCGCTGGCGCCGCTGCAGGACGCGATCCGCGCCGATGACATGGCGGCGATGGAGGCGTGCGCGCGCTTCGTGCGAACCGGGGATAACCCGTCCGGCCTGCGCCCGTCGATCGAGACCACGATGCACGCCCTGCTGCCGCATCCGGTGGTGGTGCACGTGCATTGCGTGGAGACGATCGCCTGGGCCTGCCGCGCAGATGCCGAGGCGACGCTGACGCCGCTGCTCGCCGGCCTCGCCTGGCGCTTCGTGCCCTATATCCGTCCCGGCGCCCCGCTGACGCGCGAGATCGCGGCCCGGCTGCGTCCCGGAACCGACGTGCTGGTGCTGGGCAATCACGGGCTGGTGGTCGGCGCCGCCACCGTCGCCGCGGCCGGGCAGCTTGTCGCCGAGGTCGCCCGCCGCCTGCGGCGCACGCCGCGCCCGGTGCCGCAAGCCGGCGCCTTGCCGCAGGTTGCGGGCTATCGTCCGGCCGGGGATGCGCTGGCCCACGGCACGGCGACCGATCCGCGCTCGCTGGAGGTGGCGCGGCGCGGTTCGCTCTATCCCGATCACGTCATCTTTCTCGGCCCCGGCATCGCGGAAGCGCCGGCCGGAAACCCGGCGATGCTGGTGGTCGCGGGACAGGGCGTGCTGCTGCGCGAGGATGCCTCGCCCGGCGCCGTCGCCCTCGCCCGCTGCCTGGCCGACGTTGCGGCGCGGCTCGATCCCGCGGAGCCGCTGCGCGTGTTCTCAGCCGCCGAGGAAAGCGAGCTGCTCGGCTGGGATGCCGAGCAGTACCGCAAGGCGCTGGCCGCCGGACAATAGGCGCCACCCGGACATGAGACGGGCGGCGCGGACAAGGGTCCGCGCCGCCCCCATGGTCAACGGCGTCGTTGGCGGCTCAGGCGGCGGACTGCGCCTGCGCCACCGCCCGGCGACGTTCGGCGACCTGCGCGTGCATGGCCTTCTGCAGCTTCTCGAAGGCGCGCACCTCGATCTGCCGCACCCGTTCGCGGGAGATGCCGTATTGCTGCGACAGGTCCTCCAGC
>JAJZVE010000506.1 GCA_021845835.1 Pseudomonadota bacterium
CCCCGACGTGCGGCGCTCGCGCATCATCCTGAGCGGCGATATTCCGAGCCCGGTCAATCCGCCGTCCGGCTGCGTCTTCCGCACCCGTTGCCGCTACGCGCTTCCCGCGTGCGCCGGGTCGGTGCCGCCGCTGCGCGACGTGGCGCCCGGCCATCAGAGCGCGTGCATACGCGACGATCTCACTCTGCAGCCCGCGATGTAGCTTTGGACGCGGCGGGGGACGCGGCGGGCGCCGGCCCGCTCAGATGCTGGACATCGGGCGCACGCGCGTGCCGTCGGTGAAGCGCGAGAAGCGGAAATCCCTCGGATCGACAACGGGCGACGCTCCCGTCGCGAGGTCGGCAACGAGGCGCCCGGCGCCGGGGCCGATGCCGAAGCCATGACCGGAGAAGCCCGTGGCGATGACCAGCCCCGGCACGCTGTCCACGGGCGAGATCACCGGAACGGCATCCGGCGTCACGTCGATCATCCCCGCCCATTCCTGCACCACCTGGGCCGCGGCGAAGGCAGGGTAGGCCTGCTTCAGCCGCGCGAGCGCCTGGTGCAGGAAGACGCGATCCGGCTCGGGGTCGAGGACGCGCGTCCGCTCGTAGAGAGACACCTGGTCCAGCGGCACGGACTTCGCCTCGCGCCATTCCTGCATGAAGCGATGGTCCAGGCGCAGCTTCAGGCTCTTCGATTCCATCAGGAACGCCGGCAGGAAATTGCCAAGGAAGCGGAAGCTGTCGGGCACGAGCGGCGCGATGTTCACGTAGCCGTTGGCGATGTTGTAGCCGCCGTCGAGCCGTCGGCGGAACGCGAAGTCGCTGCACCAGAACGCGGTCTCCGGCGCGCCCTCCAGCGGCGCCGTGCGCATCACGCTCGCACGCACCTTCAGTTGCGGCAGCGTGATGCCGAGATCCCTGAGGAAGCGGCGCGACCAGGCCCCCGCCGCCACCACGACGGTGCTACAGGCGATACGACCGTGTTCCGTAACGACACCCGAGACCCGGCCGCCGCTGCGCTCCACGCCGCGGACCGCGCAACCGCCGAGGATCGCCGCGCCAGCCCGCCGTGCCGCGGCGGCGATGGCCGGCGCCGCCTTCTGCGGCTCCGCGCGCCCGTCGGTCGCGCAGTAGAGCGCCGCCTTCCAGCGCCCGCGGGAGCCCGGCACCACTTGCTCCATCTCCTCGCCGGACACCATCCGCGCATCGATCTGATAGGGGCGCGCGTGGCCGAGCCAGGTCTCGTAGCGCGCGACGGCCGCATCGTCCTCGGCGGCGAAGGCGATGCCGGTGCGACGGAAGCCGGTTTCGCCCCCGACCCGTTCGTTCATCTCGCCCCACAGGCGCAGGCTCTCGACGATCAGCGGAATTTCGCGCGGATCGCGCCGCGCCTTGCGAACCCAGCCCCAGTTGCGGCTGGATTGCTCGCCGGCGATATGACCCTTCTCGCACAGCGCAACGGAAACCCCCTTCTGCGCCAGGTAGAGCGCGGCGCTGGTTCCAATGATGCCACCGCCAACGATCACGACATCGGCCCGGGCGGGAATGCTACCGCCCGGCGGCACCGGGTCGACGGTGGGCCCCATGTCAGCTTCCTCCTGGTTTGCCTGCAGTCGTCGTCACGTCGTTGCCTTCAGTGCTAGACGGTCCCGGCCTGGGATCGCGCGTGCCAACATACTCGTGCCTGCCCGAAACGATGGTGAATCACCTTTTCCCCGCTTCTCGCTGGCAAAGGGCCTCAACTGAGGGATGGCTCCGTAATCCGTCCGGTCCCTATGAAAATAATCATGGATGTCTATTTTCGCGATTGTCAAACAGCCGCCCGGGGCGCGAGCGGGCCCGGTGTACCGTCGCCGCCGTTCGGACAGCTTCGTACTCGCGTCAGGCAACGTCGCGACTGTTGGTTGTGCGTTCCCTCACGGGCGGGTGACCGAACGCGGCGCGGTAGCTGCGGGAGAAATGGCTCGCGCTTGCGAAGCCGCAGGCGAGGGCGACTTCCAGCACGGATAAGCCTGTCTGGCGCAGGAGCAGGCGCGCACGATCGAGCCGCACGCGCCGGCCATGCGCTCTCGGCGCAACACCAAGGTGGGAGCGGAAGAGCCGTTCCAGTTGTCGGACGGAAACGCCGGCCATCGCGGCAAGTTGCCGGGGTGGCAACGGCGTATCGGCCTCCGCTTCGATCGCGGCGAGTACCTTCTGGAGAGCCGGGTTTCCGACACCGAGGCGCGGGCCTGGCGCCATGCGATCCGGCCCGGTGCTGTCACGGACCTCGGTCTGCAAGAACCAGTCGCTGATCCGTCGGGCAAGCGCGGCACCGTGGTCGCGCGCGATGAGCTCGTGCAGAAGGTCGAGTGACGCGGTTCCGCCGCTGCACGTCAGGCGGTCGCGGTCGATTTCATAGAGCGACCGGCGCAGGTCTAGGTCCGGGAAGTCCTCACGAAAACTCTCGGCGTGCTCCCAGTGCAGCGTGCAGCGATACCCGTACAGCAAGCCGGCGCGAGCGAGGATGTAGGCCCCGCCTGAAATTCCCCCGATCGCCATCTTGCTCTGTCCCAAGCGTCGCAACCGGGTGAGCGTGGCGTGCTCGCGGAACCCGGCTGGGTTGCCGCCCGCAACCACGAAAAGGATATCCAGCGCTGCGGCCTCTTCCAGCCGCAGATCTGGCGTTATGGTCACGCCATTCGACGCGGAAACGACGCCTCCGTCGGGCGAGAGATGATGCCACTCATACAGGAGCCGGCTGGATAGCGTGTTAGCGGCACGCAGTGGCTCGATAGCGGAGGCATAGGAGAGAAGGCTGAACCCCGGTATCAGCAGATAGCCGATCCTCCTCGGCGTGCTGTCGCGCGCAAGCATGCGGATGTCGCTGGCGGTCATGTAGCGTGATGTTGAGCGCTTACTTTGGCGTTTGTCACGTCTTTCATGAGCTTCGATGGCATGACGTACTCATTCTGGCGGGTCGCGCGAGAGGCGTTGCGCGGTAACACTGGATGGAAGCCGGCATGGCGCGATCCGGTCCCTAAGGAGCACTACGACGTGATCGTCGTCGGCGGCGGCGGACATGGTCTTGCGACGGCCTATTACCTCGCGAAGCTGCACGGCATCACCAATGTCGCGGTGCTGGAAAAGGGCTGGATCGGCTCGGGGAACGCCGGGCGTAACACCACCATCATCCGCTCCAACTATCTGCTGCCTGGCAATGAGGTTTTCTACGAGCATTCCATGAAGTTGTGGGAGGGGCTGGAGCAGGACCTCAACTTCAACACCATGGTGAGCCAGCGGGGTGTGCTCAACATCTTTCATTCCGATGGCGAGCGCGATGCGGCGGCGCGGCGCGGCAACTCGATGCGGCTGCACGGGGCGGACGGGGAGTTGCTCGACGCAGCCCAGGTTCGTGCCATGGTGCCGCTGTTCGACTTCGACAACGCGCGATTTCCGATCAAGGGAGGCCTGTTGCAGCGGCGGGGTGGCACGGCGCGGCACGACGCTGTCGTCTGGGGATATGCACGCGGCGCGGATCGTCGCGGCGTCGATATCATCCAGAACTGCGAGGTCACGGGGATCCGCGTTGAGGCCGGGCGCGTGCGTGGCGTGGAGACCACGCGCGGCTACATCGCCGCCGGCAAGGTGGGGCTCGCCTGCGCCGGCAATACCTCGCGCGTCGCCGCCCTGGCCGGGCTGCGGCTGCCGATCGAGAGCCATGTGCTGCAGGCCTTCGTCTCCGAAGCGATCAAGCCGCTGGTGCACACGGTGGTAACGTTCGGCGCCGGCCATTTCTACATCAGCCAATCCGACAAGGGGGGCCTCGTATTCGGTGGCGACATCGACGGTTACAACTCCTACGCTCAGCGCGGCAGCCTGCCGATTGTGGAGGATGTGGCGGAAGCCTGCATGGCGCTGCTGCCGTGCACCGGGCGGCTGCGGGTCCTGCGCTCCTGGGGCGGGATTATGGACATGTCGATGGATGGGTCCCCGATCATCGATCGCACGCCGGTCGAGGGGCTCTACCTCAATGCCGGCTGGTGCTACGGCGGCTTCAAGGCGACGCCCGCTTCGGGCTGGTGCTTTGCCCACACCATCGCCCACGGCGAGGCGCACGCGATCAATGCGTCGATGCGGCTCGATCGTTTCGCCACCGGCGCGCTGATCGACGAGAAGGGCGCCGGCGCCCAGCCGAACCTGCACTAGGAGCGACTGGCATGCGCATTCCCTGTCCGCATTGCGGCGAGCGCGGCAACGAAGAGTTCCTCTATCGCGGCGCGGCCGGCCTGGCTCGTCCGGAGGCAGATGCGCCCGACGCTCAATGGCACGACTACGTGTATCTGCGTGACAATCCGTTCGGTAGTCATCGGGAGCTTTGGCAGCACGTGCATGGCTGCCGGCGTTGGCTGGTGGTGACGCGCGATACGCGCTCACACACAATCGCGGACGTGGCCGATGTTGCCACGATGACTCCATGACAAGTCGTCTTTCGCAGGGCGGG
>JAJZVE010000507.1 GCA_021845835.1 Pseudomonadota bacterium
CGGCCTGACCTCTTCAATCAGCGGCTCCCAGACCGCCCATGCCTCGTCCGTGAAAACCTGCTGTCCAGTTCCGTCCGTCATGCCGATGACATGGGAACAAACATCAAGCTCTAACAGGGCCTAGCATTCCTGCCGCAACTCTCAATCGGACGAAAGTACCGCCCTGCGCATACGAACATCCTGCCGCATGTGCAACGCCGTGGATTGCACGCACTGCGCCGTACATCGCCGCAGCGCAAAAGGGACTTCCACGCCCGATTTGAAGTGGCTATTACCGATCCGCACTCGACCCCTGACCGGAGGCCTCCATGCAGTATGTCCCCCCCTTCGATCTGATCAAGAATACCGTGAGCATTACCACGGTGAAGGGCGAGCTGCGTGTTACGCTGTCATATGAGGATTTCATCAAAATAGTAAAACAGTTGCTCACCGGCACGCCGATCGACGAGGACTGGTATATGACACGCTACGAAGATGTTGCCAAAGCGCTCCGGTCCGGCGAAATCAAGTCAGCACGCGAACATTTCATCGAGCACGGCTACGTCGAGGGGCGGTTGCCAGGTCCGATCACGGTCGATGAGAAATGGTATCTTGAGCAGTATCCGGACGTGGCGGAGTCGGTGCGTCGGGGCGTCGACGCCTCGGCGCAGGCGCATTTCGATCGGGATGGCTACAGGGAAGGCCGGCTGCCATTCGCATTGTGACGCCGCCGATGGCGCCGCCGCGGCGCAAAAGCCAGGAAACGATGCCCTCAGAGATCGAACAGCCGTCGGCGAATGCCGCGCTCGCCCCTGATCAGGTGACGCCGCAACTACCGGCGGAGACCGGCCGAGCCCTGGTTCCCGCGTCGCCGCGGCTGCGTATCGAGCTTGACCGTCAGTTGCGGGGCGGCTTCCTGCACGGCCGCCATGATCTCTGGGTACGCGGACGGGTGATTGCCGACGCTCCGGTGGAACGGGTCTCGCTGCGCGCAGGGCACCACACCCTGGGCACGCTGGCATTCGGCCGCACCGACGGTTCGGCAACGACCGCCGACTCGGACGGATCGACCAGGGCGCAATACGGTTTCATGTTCAGCCTGAGCCGCATGGCCGCCGAAGCTGCGTCGCCGTACGAGTTCGTGATCAGCGCCGCCGGCGAGGAAGCGGGCACCAGCGAGAGCTTTGTCGTCGTCCCCGGCCGTGACGGCGATTCGGCCGCCGGGCTGGTCATCGAGGGTCCGACCTCTGCCGACCCGGGCGACGCCGGCGTCCTGGCGCCGGCCATCCTTTATGTCGAGCGCGCCACGATACATCCGGACGGGCAGGTGACGCTGCAGGGATGGGCGCTCTCGCTCGCCCCGGTCGTCACGATCCAGATCTTTGCCAACGACACGCGGATCGGCGTCGCGCAACTGGCAAGGTCGCGCGAGGATGTTGCGCGAGCGTACCCGGCATATCCGAATGCCGCGAAGTCGGGCTTCGTGTTCGCAACCCGGCTCGGCGACGGGTGGCAACGGATTTCGCATCTGCGCGTCGAAGTGGTCAGCCTCAGCGGCACGACCCATGAGGCGATCCGCGCGGTCGAGATCGAGGATGCTGTCGAGGCGACACCGGAGCCGGTCGCCGTGCCGGCGCCCGCCACTGGCGCGGCCGCTACCGCCGCCCCGCCGGCCGAGGCGCGGGACCCGCGGCGAAGAATCCACATGTTCAACGACATGGCCGCTCTCTCCGATGACGGACGCCTGCTGGTCAGCGGCTGGGCCGTCAGCGCCGTCGGGATCGCGCGGGTCGAGGTGCGGCTGGACGGCGAGGCGGTCGGGAATGCGGAACTGGCGCTGCCGCGCGCGGACGTGGCGGACGCGCACCCCTCGATCCCGATGGCGCGCTACTCCGGGTTCCATTTCGCGCGTCAACTGCCCGGCCCCCTGAGCGGCACGCACGAGCTTTCGGTCACGGCCGTCAACGGCCTGGACGACGTCCGCCGCGAGACGGAACGGGTCGAAGCGGTGCCGGCCAAGGACGCAGCGGCGCAGGTCGCCGCCGCGGCCCCTGCGGGTAGCCGGACGGCCTTCCGGCTGGAAGTCGATATGCCGGAGGTGATCGGCGGGGCGGTCGCGCATCCAGTGGCCGGCATGCTGACGATCCAGGGCTGGGCCCTGGCGCCGTCGCAGATCCTCAATGTGGCGGTCTTTCTCGACGGCGTGCGCAAGGGCGACGCGCATTACGGCCTGTCCCGGCCGGACGTCGCCGACGCGCACAAGGATCGCCAGGACGCACTGCGCTCCGGCTTCGTCTTTCTTTGCCCGCTCAGGGGTCTGGAGACCGGCGCGCACTCGATCCGGATCGTCGCAACGGCCGCGGGCGGGCAAACGGCGCTGCTGGAATTCCGCATCAACGTCCACAAGGACGCCAACGCGACCGGCTACGCCGATCTCCGGCGCCGGCTGCCCCCTCTCCAGGTGGCGCTCTATGCCGAACTGCTGGGCCGCGCGGCGCAGCGGCCGGGATTCTGCCTGGTGCTGCGCCTTCACCGCTCCGCCGGGGCGGTCGCGGTCGCGGCCACGCTGCACACCCTGGTCAGCCAGGTCTGCCAGGACTGGCGCCTGCTCGTGCTCGCGGAGGACGACAGCGCGGCGGCGCTGCTGCGGGCGTTGCTGTCCGATCGGTTCGCGGCGATTGCCGATCGCGTGGCATTCGCGACGGGCGGGCGTTCGTCCAGCCTGGCGGCGGCCCTGCGCGACGGAAACCCGGCGGACCGGCCGCTGCGCTACGGGTTCCTCTGTCCCGGCGACGAACTGGGCTGCGACGCGCTGGCCGAGGTGGCGCTGTTCGCCGTCCGCCATCCCGACGCCGCACTGATCTACGCCGACGAAGCGCGGATCAGCCCGGTGACCGGGGCACGCGAGGCGTTCTTCAAGCCCGACTGGTCCCCGGACCTGCTGCTCTCCACCAACTATATCGGCCGCCCCTGGTTCGTGACCGCCGATGTGCTGGAGAACAGCAAGGCGACTCCGGCCATGCTGGCGCGCGAAGGCGAGTACGGACTGCTGCTGCGATGTACCGAGCAGACCACCGGCATCCGCCGCCTGGCCAAGCTGCTCTGCCAGCGCGGAAGCGAGTCCCTCGATGCCGCTCCGCGCGAACGGGCGGCGCTGAAGGCAGCGGTGACGCGGCGCGGACTGCAGGCGGAGGTGCTCCCCGGCTGCACCGGCGGAATCTGGCGGTTGCGCCGCCGCGTCGCAGAAATCCCCCTGGTATCCATCGTCATCCCGACACGCGGGGCGCATGACCACGTCAAGGCGTGTATCGAGACATTGCGCAGCAGGACCAAGTACCGCCGGTTCGAGATTATCTGCATCGACAATGTCCCGGACGACCGGCCCGAGATGAAATCCTGGCTGCACGAGAATGCGGATGTGCTCGTGAACATACCGGGCCAATTCAACTGGTCGCGCTTCAACAACCTGGCCGCGAAGGGCGCGCAGGGCGAGTATCTTCTGTTCCTGAACGATGACATCGAGATCGTCCAGGACGAATGGCTCGACGCCATGATGGAGCACGCGCAGCGGCCGGACATCGGCGTGGTTGGGCCGCAGCTGCTCTATCCCGACCGCAAGGTGCAGCATGCCGGCATGTTCCTTTCCGGCCTCGGCCTCGGCCGCCACGCTTTCCGCATGCTGGAAGCGGACGATCCCGGCTATTTCGGGCTGGCGCTGACGCAGCGCAACGTCATCGCCGTCACCGGCGCCTGCATGCTGATCCGGCGCGACAACTTCGCTGCCCTCGGCGGCTTCGACGAAGCGCACGAGGTCATCAACAACGACCTCGACTACTGCCTGCGCGCGCACGAGAAGGGCCAGCGCATCGTCTTCACCCCGCACGCCCGCCTGATCCATCACGAGATGGCCAGCCGCGACCGGATGGAGGACGTGTTCGACACCTCGCGCTTCGCCGATCGCTGGCGCAGCCTGTTCGCCGCCGGCGATCCGTATTTCAGTCCGCGGCTGTCGCTCGAATCCGACGACTATCGCCCCGACGACGAGCCGGCGCAGGAAATCTTTGTCGGCCATCCGGTGTTCGATCGCGCCGAGGTCCGCCGCGTGCTCGCGGTCAAGCTCGACCATATCGGCGACTTTCTCACCGGCTTGCCTGCCATGCGGCGGCTGAAGGAACTGTTTCCCGCCGCCGAGCTGCACGTGCTGGCGAGTCCCGCGGTGCGGTCGGTGGCGGTCATGGAACCGGCGATCGACGGGTTCATCGACTTCCAGTTCTTCCACACACGCTCCGAACTGGGGCCGCGGGATCTGACGGAGGAGGATTTCCGCGCGCTGGAGGAGCGGCTGGCGCCGTACGGGTTTGATCTGGCCGTTGACCTCAGGATGCATCCCGACACGCGGGCGGTGATGCGCCATGTGCCGGCGCGGCTGCGTGCGGGCTACGACCATGCCGGGCAGTTCCCGTTCCTGGACATCGTGCTGGAGTGG
>JAJZVE010000508.1 GCA_021845835.1 Pseudomonadota bacterium
GTCTGCACCCACGCCACCACCGCCGACGCGATCCTGGCGCCGAAGCGGATCGCGGACCACGACCTCGCACGCTGCGCCGAGCGCGGCGCCACCCTCGCGGCCGGGCTGGCGCTCGGCGTGTTCTGAGGTGCTACAGCTCCAGCTCGACCGAGACCGGCACGTGGTCCGATCCCTGCGGCCAGTCGCGCGCGTCCGTCAGCACCGTCTGCCGCCGCAGCGCATCCGTCAGATCGGGGCTGACCCAGATGTGGTCGAGCCGCCGCCCGCGGTCGGAGGCACGCCAGTCGCGGTTGCGGTACGACCACCACGTGTAGAGCTTCCGATCCTCCGGCACGAAATGCCGCACCGCATCGACGAAACGGGTGCGCTGCCAGGCGAGCAGGCCGGCCGTCTCCGGCGGCGTGTGGCTGACCACGTCGAGCAGTTGCCTGTGGCTCCAGACGTCGTGCTCCAGCGGCGCAGGGTTCAGGTCGCCCACCAGCACGGTGCGGACGAGCGGCGGGCGGGCGGCGAACCAGGTGGTCGCCTCGGCAATGAAATCGAGCTTGTGGGCGAATTTCGGATTTGCCGCCCGGTCCGGCACATCGCCGCCCGCCGGCACATAGAAATCGTGCAGCTCCACCGGACCGGACGGCAGGTCGAGCGCCACCGCGACATGCCGGCAATCGCCCTTGCCGCACCAGTCCGGTGCGATGTCGAGCGGCGCCAGCGGCACACGCGAGAGGATGGCGACGCCGTTGTAGCCCTTCATGCCGCGGAAGGCGACGAACGGGTAGCCGAGCGCGGGCGGTCCCTCGGCGGGGAACAGTTCGTCCGGCACTTTCGTTTCCTGCAGGCAGATGACGTCCGGGTCGAGCGCCTCGGTCAGCCGGTTCAGCAGCGGCAATCGGAGCCGCAGCGAATTGATGTTCCAGGTGGCGACGCGCAGGCGCTG
The DNA here is from genome assembly GCA_021845835.1 of Pseudomonadota bacterium. The sequence continues at coordinate 935 of JAJZVE010000508.1, forward strand.
TGTCATGGCGGCTGCATGACAAGCGCCCGCGCCCCGCGCAAGGGATCGCCCTTGCGCGCCGCGCGTGAAATCTCCATCACCGTCGCCGCAGGGGGCGCGGAGGACGGGGATGAAGCGCAGGGATTTCGCGGCGGCGGCGGCCGCCCTGGCGGCAGCGATGGCAACGCAGGCGGCACGGGCGGCCGACGCACCGGTGCCGGTCGGGCTGGTCGCCATCCTCAGCGGCCCGAACGCGGCCTACGGCACCGCCATCCGCGCCGGCGTGGAACTCGCGCTCGCCGAGGTGAACGCCAGAGGCGCACTGATCGCGCTGACCGTGGAAGACTCCGGCGGCACCAAGGACGGCGCCATCAATGCCGCGCGCAAGCTGATCGGCCGCGACAAGGTGGCGGCGATCATCGGGCCGACGCTGTCGAACGAGATGTTCGCGATGGGGCCGGTGACCAATGCGCGCGGCATCCCGACCATCGGCACCTCCACGACGGCCAACGGCATCACCGAGATCGGGCCGTTCATCTTCCGCACCGCGCTGCCGGAAGCCGACGTGATCCCGGTGACGATGCAGAAGGCGGTCTCGCGCGGCGTGAAGACGATCGCGCTGCTGTACGCCAACGACGACGCCTTCTCGAAATCCGGCTTCGAGGTGATGCAGGCGGCGGCGCAAAAGGCCGGGCTCGCCATCCTCGCGACCGAGAGCTTCGGCAGCAAGGACACCGACTTCTCCGCCCAGCTCACCAGGATCAAGGCGTTGCAGCCGCATGCGGTCGGCATCTCCGCGCTGGTCGAGCCGGTGTCCGGCGTGCTGCTGCAGGCGCGCCAGCTCGGCTTCGGCAGGGAGACGCTGTTCATCGGCGGCAACGGCTCCAACTCGCCCAGGCTCGGCCAGATCGCGGGGGCGGCGGCGGATGGGCTGATCGTCGGCAGCCCGTGGTTCATCGGCAAGCCGGACCCGGCGAACCAGGCGTTCGTCGCCGCCTTCCGCGCCAGGTACGGGCGCGACCCCGACCAGTTCGCGGCGCAGGCCTACGACACGCTGTTCATCCTCGCCGACGCGATCCGGCATGCCGGCTACGCCGAGCCGCAGCGCATCCGCAACGGACTGCTCAGGACCGACCATGTCGGCGTGATGGGACCGTTCCGCTTCACCGAACATCGCGACCCGGCCTCCACCGAAGGCGTGGTGGTGCTGGAAATGCACGGCGGCCAGTTCCGCATCGCCGAGTAGAGTCGCGTGCTCGCCCAGCAGCTCGTCAACGGCATTCTGCTCGGCGCCACCTATGCGCTGTTCGCGCTCGGCTTCACGCTGATGTTCGGGGTGCTGCGCGTCATCAACCTGACCTACGGGTTCTATTTCACCGCTGGCGCGTTCGTCGCGCTCTATGTGACCCGCGACCTCGGGGCGGGACTTGCGGCGGCGCTGCCGGCGGCGGCAGTGGCCGCGGGCGTGATCGCGGTGGTCGTGGACGCGCTGCTGCTGACGCGGCTGCGGCGCGCGCGGGCGGACGAGCTGGCATCGCTGATGGTCACGCTCGGCGCGGTGCTGGCCCTGTATGCCGCGATGACGGCCCTGTTCGGCGCCGATATCCGCCGCCTGCCGCCGGACGTCATCGGCAGCGGGGCGATCGTGCTCGGCGCCGTGCGGGTGACGCAGGCGCAATTGCTGATCCTCGGCGCCTCGGTGGTGCTGGCCGGCGGCCTCGTCTGGCTGGTGCGGTTTTCCCGCCTCGGCCTCGGCATCCGCGCGATGGCGGAGAACCCGGACGCGGCCGGGCTGATGGGCATCGACACGGCGCGCCTCGCCGCCCTGGTGTCGTTCGTCTCGGGGGCGCTGGCGGGGGCGGGCGGCGTGCTGATCGGCCTCGCCTTCAACGCCATCCACCCGTACATGGGCGAGGCGATGATGCTGCGCGGCTTCGTCGTCATCATCGCGGGCGGCCTCGGCAACATCTTCGGCGCGCTGATCGCGGGGCTGCTGCTCGGCGTCATCGAGGTGCTGACCGCCGGCTATCTCGATTCGGGGCTGAAGGAGGCGGTGGCGTTCGCGATCCTGGTGCTGGTGCTGTGGACGCGCCCGGCCGGCCTGTTCGGCCGCCCGGCGCCGCGGCGGGCGTAACGTGACCGTGCCGGGCTGGCTATCCGACCTGTTCTGGACCTACCAGAACGTCGTCGTTTCGCTCGGCGTGAACGGGCTGCTCGCCTTGTCGATGTATGTCGTGCTGGCGGCGGGGCAGCTTTCGCTCGGGCAGGCGGCGTTCATGGGGCTGGGCGCCTATGCCTCGGCGCTGATGACGCTCAGGCTGCACGCGCCGTTCTGGATCGTGCTGCCGCTCTCGCCCGTCGCGCCGGTGGCGTTCGCGCTGCTGGTCGGCGGGCCGACGCTGCGGCTGTCCGGCATCTACCTCGCCATCGCCACCATCGGCCTCGGCGAGGTGCTGCGCGCGGTCTATCTCAACGTCGATGCGCTGGGCGGCGCGCTCGGCCTGTCGGGCATTCCGGAGGCGGCGCCGTGGTGGCTGACCTATGTGCTGCTGGCGGTGGCGCTGCTGGCGTTCTGGCGCATCGGCCGCAGCCGCATCGGCCGCGCCATGGAGGCGATGCGCGTGGACGAGACGGCGGCGCAGGCGATGGGCGTGAACGTGCGCCGCTACCGCCTCGCCACCCTCGTCGCCTCGGCGGCGCTGGCGGGGGTGGCGGGCGCGCTGTCCGCCCATGCCACCGACTTCATCGGCCCGAACGACTACGGGTTCGAGCCGGCGGTCAGCATCCTGTCCTTCGCCCTGCTCGGCGGCATTGGCTCGCCGTTCGCGCCGGTGCTCGGCGCCGCCGTGCTGACGCTGCTGCCGGAGGCGCTGCGCGGGCTGGCCGATCTGCGCCTGGTGCTGAACGGCGTGGTGATCGTGCTCGCCGTGCTGTTCCTGCCGGGCGGATTGCTGCCCTGGCGCATGGCGCGGCGGGCGGCGTGACGCTGCTGGCGCTCAGCGGCCTCACGCGCCGCTACGCCGGGCTGCTCGCCGTCGATCGCGTCGATCTCGATGTGCCGGCGGGCGGCGTGCATGCCGTGATCGGCCCCAACGGCGCCGGCAAGACCACGCTGTTCAACCTGATCTCCGGCCTCGTCGCGCCCAGCGCCGGCGCGATCGTGCTGGACGGGCGCGACGTGACGCGGCTTGCCGCCGACGCGCGCGCGCGGCTTGGCCTCGCGCGCACGTTCCAGAACATCCGCCTGTTCGGCGCCATGACGGTGCTGGAGAATGCGCTCACCGGCCTGCATGTGCGGCTGTCCGCGCCGCTGCCCGCGATCCTGCTGCGCCTGCCGCGCTTCCGGCGCGAGGAACGCCGGGCGGTTGCCCGTGCGCGCGAGGCGCTGGCGCTGGTCGGGCTGGAGCGGCGGGCGGCGGAACGCGCCGCCGCGCTCTCCTACGGCGAGGCGCGGCGGCTGGAGATCGCGCGGGCGATGGGGGGGGCGCCGCGTCTGCTGCTGCTCGACGAGCCGGCCGCCGGCCTCAATCCGGCCGAAACGGTGGCGCTG
>JAJZVE010000509.1 GCA_021845835.1 Pseudomonadota bacterium
CGATGCGATTCGGGGTCCATGAGCCGGAACGTCTGCTCGGCGGTGGCCGCCCCCGTGCCGGCGAGCAGCCCCTCCTCGAATTCCAGCAGCGGCGGCTTGACGCGCTGGTAGCCGTGCGCGGCGAAGCTTGCCAGCAGCGTCGCGACCGACGCGGCCTCCGTCTCCGCTTCCGGCGGCAGCAGGTCGCGCAGTCCGGCGGGCAGCAAGGCGGGGCTGGGGGGCGGATCGTCGGTCATGCGCGGTTCCGGCAGGGCGCGGGGGTATAGCATCGGCGCCACGGACGCGCGAGCGGCAGACGCGGATCGGGCGGTCGATCCGGGCCGACCCTATTTCCCCGAATCGGCGTAGCGCGGCCCGGCATGACGGCCGAGCAGCGCCAGGATCTGCCCCGCCACGGCATGCGCCAACTGCGCGTAGCCGCCATCGGCCATGTGCAGGCCGTCGCCGTACAGCATCTGCGCCCGTGTCAGCAGTCCCTCGGCAAGCCAGGCGTGCATCAGGTCATAGCGGCGCACCAGCGGCGCCTGCATCCCGGCGGCGATACGGCGCAGCGCGTCGCGATAGGCCAGGGCGCCGGAATGGGCGCGCAGCACCTCGCAATCCTGCGGCTCCATCAGCATCACGTCGGCCCCGCCCGCGCGCAGCGCCATCACCCCGTCGCGCGTCCGCCACTCGAAACGGTCGAGCGGGACGTCCCGCAGCGGATCATTGCTGCCGGTCTGCCAGATAACCAGGTCGGGATGCTGCGCGACCACCGAGGCCAGGCGCCGCGCCATGTCATCGGCGTCCTCGCCGCCCACACCGGCGTTCACCACCTCCACCGGCACCGGCAGCGCCGCGCGCAGGAGCGCCTGCAACCGGCTGGGATAGGTCGCCGCCGGCGAACTCGCGCCGACGCCCTCGGTGGAGGAGGAGCCGAAGGCGACGATGCGCAGCGGCAGGGCGTGCGCAATGCGGCGGGCGACATGCGGCAGGGCGGCCACGAACACACCGGCGGGCTTCGCCATCACTGGCGTGGCCGACAGCAGCACGAGGGCAGCGACCGCCCAGGCGAACGCCCGGGTGCTGCCGACAGAACGGCGGGACATGCCCCGCTTCGTCTCACGCCGGCTGGACCAAAGCAAGTTTCCGATTCGATCAGGTCACGCATGATCACCCGACGGCGACACTCGCGCGGCGCCCGACCGGCCGGCCGCGCTGTTCCAGCCAGGACCCGAACGTCAGCAGCGCGCCCAGCCCGACCACGTTGACCGCCATCTGCAGCGGCCAGAGCGGGCCGAAGCTGTGGAACAGGAGGCGGAACACCAGCGCGACCAGCGTCGCGAAGGCGAACACCTCCAGCGAATGCCTGCCGCAGGCCACCACCGGCCGCGCCCAGGGATGATCGGCGACCCTGCGCAGCCCGCCGGAACTCAGCGCCAGATAGACGAGCGCCAGGATGTCGAGCAGCCGCACCGGGGACAGCGACGTCTTGTCCGGCGGCGCGAAGCTCAGCAGGCGGAAATCGGACAGGCCCCACGCCGTCCACGGCGCCGCCAGCAGCAGGGCGACGCCGAGATAGGTCCAGCTTGCCAGGACCAGCCAGCGCTGCCGCGGCAGCTCGCCGCCGCCCTGCCGCAGCAGCATCGCGCCCAGCGCGCCGAGCGCGAACAGGAACTGCCAGGCGAACGGGTTGAAGAACCATCCCTGCCCGTCCAGCCAGTTGGTCAGGTTCAGGCGATGATCCAGATTGGCCACCAGCCACATCAGCGCCGACAGCCCGAGCGTCGGCGCCGGCGCGTAGCGCATGCCGGCGTAGAACAGCGGGAACGCCGCCAGCAGCACCACATCGAGCGGCAGGATGTTGAGGCTGGCGGGCAGCGCGTGCAGCGCCAGCGCTTGCGCGATGGCGATCACCGGCTGCTCGAAGAACGGCGCCAGATGCACCGGCTCCAGCCCGAAATTCTGCCGCCAGAGATGCACGATGGCGAGCGTGGTCAGCAGCAGCCCGACCTGGAACAGATAGATCCTGAGGCAGCGCATCAGCACGCGCCGCACCCCGGAACGCGGGCCGTCCCGCTCGAACCCCTTGCCATAAGCGATCATGGCGGAAACGCCGGCCAGGATCACGAACAGCTCGGCCGCGTCGGAGAAGCCGAAGTTGCGCAAGGTCAGCAGGTTCAGCGGGTTGTCCGGCACATGGTCGACGAAGATGGTCAGCAGCGCGAAGCCGCGCAGCAGGTCGATGCGCGGATCGCGCCCCAGCCGGGGTACCCCGGCCGACTGGCCAGGACGAGGCAGGCTCAACATCGGAACCGCTCCTGCATGGGTGCGCGGCAGACGCTGTGATGTATGACCGATCAGCCCGGCCGCAAGCGAGCGGCTGGCATGCGGCATGCCCGCCACCGATCGTGGCGATGTCGCGGCCCGGATGTAACGCGCGCGCTGCCCCGCCGATCCCGGCCCTCAGAACGCCAGCGGCGTCGCCTGCACCACGAGCGGCAGCGTGCGCACCATCGCCAGCACCTCTTCCGGCACCGCGTCGTCCACCGACACCAGACAGATCGCATCGCCGCCCTGCTCGGCACGGCCGAGGTGGAAGGTCGCGATGTTGATCCCCGCCCCCGCCAGCGTCGCGCCGAAGCGGCCGATGAAGCCCGGCTTGTCCTGATTGGTGACGTACAGCATGTGGCGCGCGAAATCCGCTTCCACCTTGATGCCCTTGATCTCCACCAGCCGCGGGCGGGAGCCGGCGAACAGCGTGCCGGCGACCGCGCGGGTCTGCTGGTCGGTGGTGACGGTGATGCGCACGAGAGTCTGGTATTCGCTCGGCCGGTCATGCACCGTTTCGGCGACGTCGACGCCGCGCTCGCGCGCCAGCAGCGGCGCGTTCACCATGTTCGCCCCCGCCATCACCGGCGCCAGCAGCCCCGCCAGCGCCGCCGCGGTCAGCGGGCGATGATTGAGCTGCGCCGCCAGCCCCTCGTATTCGATCGCGACCGAGCGGATCACGCCCTCGCGCGCGCTGGTCAGTTGCCCGGCGAAAGAGCCGAGCAGGCGGCAGAGTTCCATGTACGGCTTGAGCCGCGGCGCATCCTCGGCCGAGACCGACGGCATGTTGATCGCGTTGGCAACCGCGCCGGTGAGCAGGAAGTCGCTCATCTGCTCGGCGACCTGCAGCGCCACGTTCTCCTGCGCCTCCGCGGTCGCCGCCCCCAGATGCGGCGTGCAGACGACGTTGTCCAGCGCGAACAGCGGGCTGTCCGTCGCCGGCTCGGTTTCAAACACATCCAGCGCCGCGCCCGCGACATGGCCGGCGCGCAGCGCCTCGGCGAGCGCCGCCTCATCGACCAGCCCGCCGCGCGCGCAGTTGACGATGCGCACGCCGCGTTTGGTATGCGCGATCGCCTCGCGCGAAAGGATGTTGCGCGTCGCGTCGGTCAGCGGCGCATGCAGCGTGATGATGTCGGCGCGCGCCAGCAGTTCCGCCAGCTCCACCTTCTCGACGCCGAGATCGAGCGCCCGCTGCTCCGTCAGATACGGGTCGTAGGCGATGACGCGCATTTTCAGTCCTTGCGCGCGGTCGGCGACGATCGAGCCGATATTGCCGCAGCCGATCAGGCCCAGCACCTTGCCGAACAGCTCCACGCCCATGAAGCGGTTCTTTTCCCACTTGCCGGCCCTGGTGGAGGCGCTGGCTTCCGGGATCTGGCGGGCGAGCGCGAACATCATCGCGATGGCGTGCTCGGCCGTGGTGATGGCGTTGCCGTACGGCGTGTTCATCACCACGATGCCGCGCGCCGTCGCCGACTTCACATCGACGTTGTCCACGCCGATGCCGGCGCGGCCGACGACCTTCAGACCGGTCGCGACATCCAGCAGCTCGCGCGTCACCTTGGTCGCGGACCGCACGGCCAGGCCGTCGTACTGGCCGATGATGGCGCGCAGGTCGGCGGGCGCGAGGCCGGTCTTCACGTCGGCGTCGATGCCGCGGGCGCGGAAGATGTCCACCGCCGCGGAAGAAAGCTTGTCGCTGATGAGGACTTTCATGATTCGATCCGTCGGGTCTGGATGATCGGAACTCGTCACGGCCGGGCCTGACCCGGCCATCCACGCCCGGCATGTCGCGCGGGCGGCGTGGATGCCCGGCACCAGGCCGGGCATGACGGGGTGGCTTCGGGAGAGGGTCCTACGCCGCCGCGTCGGCCGCCGCCGGCGCGACCTGGGCATAGGCCCAGTCGAGCCAGGGCAGCAGCGCCGCGATGTCGTGGGCCTCCACGGTCGCGCCGCCCCAGATGCGCAGGCCCGGCGGCGCGTCGCGGTAACTGGCGATGTCCAGCGCGACGCCTTCGCGCTCCAGCAGCGTCGCCACCTGCTTCGCCGCCTTCGCGCGCCCCTCGGCGTCCAGCGCGGTGAACCAGGGCGCGGTGATCTTCAGGCAGATCGCGGTGCAGGACCGCGTCGCCGGATCCTCGGCCAG
>JAJZVE010000510.1 GCA_021845835.1 Pseudomonadota bacterium
AAGGTCGTCGGATTCAAGGACCAGGAGAAATGGCAACCGATCCTGGAGCCCAATCCGGCGTTCGATCGAGAACTGCAGCACGAGGGCGTCACCTGCGCCGCCTGCCACCTCCGGGATGGCAAGATCCTCGGGCCCTACGCCAGCAAGAGCGCGCCACATCCCGTGGAAAAACTCGCCAATACCAATGAAATCTGCTTCAAGTGCCACGTCGTGAGCGGAAAACGTTGGGACACGTTCTACCGGATCCCGCCGTGCGGGACCGTCGCCGAGATTCGTAACACCCCCGGCGCTACCGAGAACACCCCGCCAGTTGCCGCGAACGGCACGCTTGGGCACGAAGCCGTTAGGCCGGGCGATGCGGCACTCAACTGCGTCCAGTGCCACATGCCGCTCGTCGAACGGCCCCTGGTCGTGGGCGGCAAGGTCCGGATGGTGCGCAGCCATCTGTGGCGCGGCGGGCATGATCCGGCAATGGTGAAGCAAGGACTTGACGCCATACTGCGCGAAGCCCCGACAGCGTCGCCTGGCGAGCGCTCCTTTACGCTGACGCTGACCAATACCGGGGCCGCGCACTATCTTCCGACCGGGACGCCGGATCGCTATCTGAGCGCCTCCATCCGTCTGGTCGATCGCAATGGTGCCGTGTTGCGCGAAGATCGCCATGCCCTGAGGCGGAGCATCATGTGGCGCCCCTTCATCGTCGATCTGCGGGATACCCGCTTGCCGCGATGGCAGCCGAGAGTCTTCCGCTTCGATGTCGATCCCAGTCATTATCCGACGGCGGTGGCGGTGGAAGCCCAGGTACGGTATCACCTGGTCGACGAGGCTCGTAGAAAACGCATCGGCTATGAGAACAAGGAACCGGTCGCCTATGAGGTGTTTCACGCCCGCATCGCCCTGAATCGGGAGAAGGCGAATTGACCATTACCGGTACGCATGCACGCGCCAGGCCTGTTTCGGCACGGCGGAAATCCTTACGATAAAAACCAGATCTGGCGGCATTACGGACCGCCGTTGACGACACTAGGCCGCACAAAGGGGATCCCATGTTCAAGTTCTCGCTGGTAGATTTTTCCATCCGTCGCCCGAAACTGGTACTGCTGCTGGTCGGGCTGCTGACCCTGCTGTTCCTCACTCAGTTTCCGAAGATCCGGACGGACACCAACCCGAAGCACATGCTGCCGGCGACCTCGGACGTGCGGGTCTGGAACAACAAAGTGGACAAGACTTTCGGGCTTTACGCGGACACCATCGTCGTCGGCGTGGAAAACGATGCGGGGGTGCTCAACCGGGAGACCCTCGGCCGCATTGCCCATATCACCGACGCTATTCTCGGGCTGAACGGCGTAGCCTCGCGCGACGTCAGCAGCTTCTCGACGATTACCAATGTGACCGCCGAGGCGGGCACCCTCAACGTCGGGCCGCTCATGCCGGCTGCCCCCAAGACCGACGCCGACGTCGAGGCACTGCGGGCGGCCTTGTTCGGCAACCCGCTGTTCCTCAATCGCGTCATCTCCCAGGACGGCAAAACCACGGCCATCTATGTGCCGTTGGAGAAAGGCGCCAACGGCGCGGAGATCGCCGACAAGATCCGGGCGATCATAGCCAAAGAGAAGGGACCGGAGCGCTATTACATCGCCGGCGACCCGGTGGCGCGCGACACCTTCGGCGCCGAGATGTTCAAGCTGATGGCGATCTTCTCGCCCATCGCCGGCATCATCATGTTCGCGGCAATCCAGTACATGTTCCGCAACCTGGCGCTATCCGCGGCCATGATGGGCGTGTCCATGGTGGCGATCATCTGGAGCATGGGCTTGCTGATCGGAGCGGGCTTCCCGGTGCACATCATGAGTTCGATGGCGCCCGTCTTCCTCATGGCGATCGCCACGGACAGCATCCACATCTTCAACGAGTTCTATTTCCGCTACCGGGAACGGGGCGACAAGCTGGCGGCGATCCGCGAGACCATGGCAGCGGTGAGCCGTCCAGTGCGCTTTACGGCGCTCGCCACGGCGGCGGGCTTCGCCGTGCTGATCTTCATGAATATCGTGCCGGTGAAAATCTTCGGCGCCCTGATCGCCTTCGGCACGGTGGTGCTGCGCCTGCTCTCCTTCAGCGTCATCCCCGCCGTGCTCACCTTCGTGCGCGAGGACCGCCTCGCCCGCGCGATCAACAGCACGAATGTGGAGGATGACCGCACCGCCCGGGCCCTCGGGCGCCTGGGCACCCTCGGGGCGACCCGACCCTGGACCATCGTGGCCGTGGCGGCTGTCCTGGTGGTGCTCTCCGCCTGGGGCACATCCAAGATCCACGTGAACAACAACCTGGTGGCTTGGTTCAAGGCGTCCAGCGACATCCGCGTCGCCGACACCGTCATGAACCGGGCGCTGGGCGGGACCTCCCTCGGTTACCTGGTGGTCGAGTCCAAGGAGGCGGAGTTCATGAAGCGGCCGGAGGCGATGCGCTGGATAGAAGGCCTGCAGCGCCACCTGGAAACCCTGCCGGTGGTGGGCAAGACCTTTTCCGTGGCCGACTACGTGAAGCGCATCAACCGCGTCCTGCACGACGACGATCCCAAGTACGACACCGTGCCGGACAGCAAGAATGCCATAGGCCAGTACCTGTTCCTGTTCGGCATGTCGGCCAAGCCGTCGGACCTGGACAACGTGGTGAATCCGGCCTTCGACCAGGCCAACGTCTGGGTGCAACTGAAGACCTGGGATGCGCAGGCGATGCGCCAGGTGATCGCCGCCACGGAGAGCTACCAGAAGGCCAATCCCCTGCCGGTCACGGTGAAGCCGGCGGGCATCGCCTACTTCAACCTGGTGTGGAACAACGAGGTGCTGGGCGACCTGGTACGCGGTTTCGGCCTCGCCCTGGTAGTGGTGTTCGTCATCCTGGCCCTCGACTTCCGCTCGGTGAAGTGGGCCTTGGTGGGCTACGTGCCGCTGCTCTTCACCATCCTGCTTATCTACGGCGTGGTCGGCTTCGTGGGCAAGGACTTCGACATGCCCTTGTCGGTGATGAGCACGCTTTCGTTGGGCATGGCGGTGGATTTCCCCATCCATTTCATCAGCCGCCTGCGCCAGCGACTGTCGGAAACGGGTACGACCGACCTGGCCCAGGCGCTCGCGTGGACGGCGGCACGGCCCGGCAGGGGAATCATGCGCAACGCGGCACTGTTCGCCGCCGCTTTTTCCGTGATGATGTTTGCGCCGCTTACGCCCTACGTGGCGGTGGGTGCCTTCATTGTCGCCATGATGCTGCTCTCGGCTCTGCTCACCTTGCTGCTGCTGCCGGCCCTGATAACGCTGGGGCGGCCCTGGCTGGTGGACCAACCCATGCTGGCGGCCGTGGTGGCCCCGCAACAATCAATAGGAGACTGATATGAAACGATGGCTCGCACTGGCTGCATTGGCCGCATTGCTGTTTCCGCTATACGCCTGGGCACTCTCCGGCGAGGAGGTGATGCAGAAGTCCCAGGCCGCATTCCTCTATCCGGGCAAGGACTTCAAGGCGCGCGTCCTCATGAAGCTGATCAGCAAGGACGGCCAGGTGCGGGTACGCGAGATGACCCTGCTGCGCAAAAACATGGCCGGCCCTGGCGGTGAGCAGAAGTACTTCATGTATTTCTTCCAGCCGGCCGACGTGAAGGACATGAGCTTCATGATCTACAAGTATCCGGCCAAGAACGCCGATCGCTGGATGTTCATTCCCGCGATCAACATGGTCAAGCGTATCGCCGCCCAGGACAATCGCTCCAGCTTCGTCGGCTCCGACTTTACTTACGAGGACGTTTCCGGTCGCAATATCGAGGACGACAGCCATGTCATCGAGCGCGAAGAAAAGCTGGGCAATCGCGACTGCTACGTGGTGAAGAGCACGCCCAAGGCCGGCGACGCGGACTTCGGCTACAAGCTCACCTGGATAGACAAGGCTAATTTCCTGCCCCTCAAGGAAGTTCAGTACGACAAGAAAGGCGCTCCCTACAAGCAGTACAGCGCCGACGAGATCACCGAGATCAAGGGCTTCCCCACAGTGATCAAGCGCACCATGAAGAACTTGCAGACGGGACACTCTACCTCCGTGGTCTACCTCAAGGCCGATTACGATCTGGGCATCGAGGACAGCCTGTTCTCCGAGCGCTTCCTGCGCCAGCCGCCGCGCAAATGGATCGAGTGATGCGAGCAGCGCAGATGGGCGCGAGAATGGTCGCCCTGGCCGCGTCGCTGCTGGCCGCGGCGCCGGCCGCGGCCGACTTGAGCGTCTCCGGCTTTCTGCAGCAGAACACCGCCGTCAACACGGCCGGCGCAAACCCGGATGGCCGCGATTACAAGTGGCAGGAAGAGCGCGCGCAATTGAAGCTCGAGGCTACGGGCGGCGCCTGGCGAGGATACTTCAAGGGCGACGGCTATTACGATGACCTGGGCCGGGGCGGTGGCGGGGATGTGCGCGAG
>JAJZVE010000511.1 GCA_021845835.1 Pseudomonadota bacterium
CGGCGGCCTCGCCCGCCGGCGTGTCGCGGCGCCCGCCGCGGCGGCGGCGGCGGCGGCGGCGGCGGCGCTCCGCCTCGTCGCCGGCCGGTCGCGCCTCGCCGGGGGCGCCGGTCTCGTCGGCGGCGCTTTCCTCGGCCTCGCCCTCGGCCTCGTCCTCCAGCTCGACGGCGGCCTCTTCCTCCTCCGCGGCCGGCAGCACCGGGGCGGCGGGGGCGACCGGGGCGGTCACCAGCCGCTCCGCCTCCGGCACCTGCGGGCGCAGCCGCTCGATGCGGATCTGCGGCGGCACCAGGCTGTCGTCCGGCTCGAACTCCACATGCAGGGCGTAGCGCGCCTCGATCTCGGCCAGCCGCTCGCGCTTGTGGTTCAGCAGGTAGAGCGCGACCGCGCTGGCCACCTGCACGCGGATGGCGGCGGCGCGACCCTTCGCACCCTCCTCCTCGATCGCGCGCAGCACGTGGATCGCGCTGCTCTCGGTGCTGCGCACATGGCCGGTGCCGCCGCAATGCGGACACGGCGAGAAGCTGGTTTCCGCCAGCGACGGGCGCAGCCGCTGGCGGCTCATCTCCAGCAGGCCGAAATGGCTGATATGGCCGACCTGGATGCGCGCGCGGTCGATCTTCAGCGCGTCCTTCAGGCGCCGTTCGACCATCGCGTTGTGCTTGCGCGCCTCCATGTCGATGAAGTCGATGACGATGAGGCCGGCGAGGTCGCGCAGCCGCAACTGCCGCGCCACCTCGTCCGCCGCTTCCAGGTTGGTGCGCAGCGCGGTTTCCTCGATGCCGCGTTCGCGCGTCGAGCGGCCGGAGTTCACGTCGATCGCGACCAGCGCCTCGGTCTGGTTGATGACCAGATAGCCGCCCGAGCGTAACTGCACGGTCGGCATCAGCATGGCGTCGAGCTGCGCCTCCACCTGGTACTTGGCGAACAGCGGCTGGCCGTTGCCGCGCCAGAGTTGCACCTTCCTGGCGTGGCTCGGCATCAGCATGCGCATGAAGTCGTGGGCGCCGCGCCAGCCGTCCTCGCCATCGACCACCACTTCGTCGATGTCGCGCGAGTAGACGTCGCGGATGGCGCGCTTGATCAGCGAGGCTTCCTCGTAGATCAGCGCCGGCGCCACCGACTTCATCGTGTGCTCGCGGATGTCGTCCCACAGCCGCATCAGGTATTCGCAGTCGCGCTTGATCTCCGGCTTTGGCCGGTTGGCACCGGCGGTGCGGATGATCAGCCCCATGCCCGACGGGATGTCGAGTTCCGCGGTGATCTCCTTCAGCCGCCGTCGGTCGGCGGCGGAGGTGATCTTGCGCGAGATGCCGCCGCCGCGTGGCGAGTTCGGCATCAGCACGCCGAAGCGGCCGGCGAGCGAGATGTAGGTGGTGAGCGCGGCGCCCTTGGTGCCGCGTTCTTCCTTCACCACCTGCACCAGCAGGATCTGCCGGCGCTTGATGACTTCCTGGATGCGATAGTTGCGCAGGAAGCGGGCGGCGCGGCGGGCGCGCGCTTCCTCGGCGCCGTCGCCGCCGTCGTTCTCGCCGCCGATGGTTTCGGGCGGCGGCATGTCGGCCTGCGGCGCGTCGAGGTCGGACGGCTCGCTCTCGCCGGTGTCGGACTCCGCGGCGGCGCGCGGCGGCAGCGGCGCTTCTTCGTCCTCGGCGGCCGAACCGAAGCGTTCCTCGCGCTCGATGGCCGCGGCCTGGGCGGGGCGCGGCGGCGCATCGTCATCCGACTCCGGTTGCCACTCCGTGGCTGCCGCGATGGTGTCCGCGGGCGGGGCGCTCGGCGCTTCGGCGGCGGGCTGCGATGGGGGCGGTTCCGGCGTGGCTTCCACGACCGCAATCGCCGGCGTCTGCGGCGTTTCGACGGCGTGTCCGGCGAGCTTCTGGGCCAATTCGTCGTCGGGCGTGAAGCCCGGGCGCTCCATCAGCATTTGTTCGCGCGCGTCGGAGCCGCCCTCGGCTTCGACCTCTGCCTCGGCGGTCACTGTGGCGTCCGGTTCGGTCGGCTGGGCCCGCGGTTCCGGGCGCCGGGGCGGCGCCGCCCCGACGGCTTCGTCCTCGCGTTCCTCGTCCTCGCGCGCTTCCTCGGCCTGCAGGCGCAGCAGGCGTTCGCGGTCGGCGACGGGGATCTGGTAGTAGTCGGGGTGGATTTCGCTGAACGCCAGGAAGCCGTGGCGTCCGCCGCCGTATTCCACGAACGCCGCCTGGAGGCTCGGCTCCACGCGGACGATCTTGGCGAGGTAGATGTTGCCTTTGAGTTGCTTCTTGGTTGAGGTCTCTACGTCGAAATCTTCGAGTCGGTTACCGTCCAGCACCACGACGCGGGTTTCTTCCGCGTGCGTGGCGTCGATCAGCATGCGCTTGGTCATTCAGCCTCGATCTCCGGTATGCCGCCCGGCGGCGCGCAGCTTCGCGCCGAGGTCTTTCCGATCTGGGGCGACAGGATGGGGGGGAGGAGGGCTGATGCGTCCGCAGCGATAGCTGGGCGATGGCGACACTCCCGCCCCGTCCGACAACCGATGCGGCCCCGGCGGGGCGGCATCGAACATCAGGGCGGAGCAAGGCGGGATTGGCGTCGGCCATGAAAACCTATGTCTGCGGGCACACCATCCGTCGCACGGACGGCGCTGCCCTCGTGTCGATCCCGGCGTCGCTGCGACCGCGGCGCGGCCCCTGGGGGCCCACGCCGGCGCGCCGCCGGATAGTGCCGCAGCATGACTGAAACCGCATTGCGCCGCAAGCACGACCGTGGCGGGGCTGCCACGTTCCGGAACGTGGCGGCAGGGTCATCAACGCGCAAGGTGCATCTCCGGAGACGTTAGGTTAAAAACCCGGTCCAGACCCCGATTCGCGCAGGAGTGGAGCCGGTGCTCACCCGTCGCCTACTGCTCGCCCCCGGCCTGCTCGCCACCTTCGTGCTGCCGGCGCATGCGATGCGGCCGAAGCGGACTGCCCCCGGCGCCGTGCCGCTGGTGATGCTCGATCCCGGCCACGGCGGCAAGGACCCGGGCGCGATCGGCGTGTCCGGCACCTACGAGAAGCACGTTGCACTCGCCGCCGCCCTGGAACTGCGGCGGCAGTTGCAGACCGGCGGGCGCTACCGCGTCGAGCTGACGCGCGGGCGCGACGTGTTCATCCCGCTGGAGGGCCGCGTGGCGATCGCGCAGCGGCGCGGCGCGGCGCTGTTCGTTTCCATGCACGCCGACGCGCTGGCCGACCATTCGGTGCGCGGCGCCAGCGTCTATACCCTCGCGCCCACCGCATCGGACGCGCAGACCGCGGCGCTGGCGCGACGGGAGAACGCCGCCGACCGGTTCGGCGGGCCGGCGTTCCGCAACACCTCGCCGGAGGTGTCGCGCATCCTCGCCAGCCTGGTGCGGCAGGAGACGCGGGCCGGTTCGGCGCGGCTGGCGCACAGCCTGGTCGGCAGCTTCTCGGGCGGCGCGGTGCCGATGCTGGACAATCCGGCGCGCCATGCCGGGTTCGTGGTGCTGAAGGCGGCCGATATCCCGAGCGTGCTGGTGGAGATGGGGTTCATGTCGAATCCGGCGGACGAGGCGGCGCTACGCCGCGCGCAGCACCGTGCGCGGGTCGCCTCCGCGATGCGGCGGGCGATCGACGCCTATTTCGCGCAAACCCTGCCGCCGCATCCCGCGCCGACGCGCTACGCCGGATGATCCGCAGATCGTGCAGACAGAATAGTTATCCACAGATTACACAGATCAGGGGGGCATCTTGCGATTCCAGATCTTATTCGCATGCCTGAAGGTCATTCAGGATGGCACGGAATGCGATCATTTTATTAAATATGTGTAATCTTGGTAATCTGTGGATAACCACTTTATCTGTGGATCATCTTTGCCGTTCGTCGCAGGCAAGCAATCGCCCCCGCGCCTACGCCGCGGCGCCGAAATCGTGTAAGCCCCGCCCATGACCGACGACTTCACCGCGGGCGACCGGCTCGCCACCCCGTCGCGTCCGGAGCGGCCGGGCCGCCGCCGGCCGGCGCCGCCGCGCCGGCGCGGCGGCGGCTGGCTCGGGCGCATCCTGGGCGCGCTGCTGGGCCTGGCGGCGCTCGGGGTCGGGCTGGGCGGCGCGGCGGCCTGGATCGCCTACCGCCAATTCGCCGCCGGGCTGCCGGACGTGCAGGGCCTGCACGATTACCAGCCGCCGGTGATGAGCCGCATCTATGCCGGCGATTCCCGGCTGCTCGCGGAACTTGCGACCGAGCGGCGCATCTTCGTCCCCTACGCCGCGATCCCGGAGGTCGTGAAGCGTGCCTTCGTGTCCGCGGAGGACCAGAACTTCTTCGTCCATCACGGCGTCGATCCGCTGGCGATCCTACGCGCCGGCGTTACCGACCTGATGCAGATCGGGCGCGGGCGGCGGCCGATCGGCGCCTCCACCATCACCCAGCAGGTCGCCAAGAACATGCTG
>JAJZVE010000512.1 GCA_021845835.1 Pseudomonadota bacterium
GCAGGACACGCTGCCGTTCCATCCCTATTATACCGCCAAGGACAGCGTGGGCTTGTGTGTCTATTTCATCGTATTCGCGTTCCTGGTGTTCTTCGCGCCGAACCTTCTCAATGACCTGGGAAACTGGGTACCGGCGAACCCCCTGGTGACGCCCACCAGCATCGTGCCGCAGTGGTATTTTCTGCCATTCTTCGCAATCCTGCGCTCAGTCCCCGATAAGCTCGGCGGAGTGACGCTGATGTTCGGATCGATCGGGGTGCTGTTCGCTTTGCCATGGCTCGATACCAGCCCGGTACGCAGCGCGCGCTTCCGGCCGGTCTTCCGGCCGATGATGTTTCTCCTGGTTGGCGACATTCTCCTGCTCGGTACCGTCGGGGCGCATGAGCCGATCGGGTTGTGGATCGTGTTGGGGCGGTTCGCAACCTTGTACTATTTCTTCCACTTCCTCGTTTTGCTTCCCCTGGTAGGAACGCTGGAGCGGCCACTTCCCTTGCCGATGAGCATCGGTAGTCCGGTGCTGGGGCAATCTCTGGACACCGTCGGCTCGCTTGACTCTGACTTGCAATATCCTGGTCGCCACTGAGCCAATGGAGCGGCGTGTTGCCTGAATCAGACAATCGGCGAATCGCAACGGATCGGATGGGTCGGGTACGTCTGCTGCGGCGCATCCGGGTGCTATCGTGGCAATTCCTGGGAACTCTCTGTCCTCGGTGGAGGTAGTGCGATGAATTGGGTTGCACCTACGCGGCCCCTGATTGACTGCATGCGGGTTCTTGCCCGTCGTACAATCGTCGCCCGCGTTGTGCTCGCACGCTCATTTTGGGGGACAGCATGACGCATTACCGTGTTGCGATCCTCTGGCGCGGGGATCGCCAGGCACGGCGCATCGCTACGCCTCGGAACAATCGCTTCTATCGCGTGTTCGAAGAACTGGACGCAATCGGCATTGCGACCGAGCCGGCGGTCTATGCCGAGGAGTTCTCGGATGAGGTGCGCGAACAACTGTTAGCTGTCGATGGGGTGCTTGTATGGGTTGATCCCATTCACGAGGGGCGGACCCGGACAGTACTCGACGCGATGTTGCGTGACGTGGCGATACGCGGTCCCTGGGTCAGCGCACATCCCGACGTGATCCTCAAAATGGGCGCGAAAGAGGTTTTGCACAGCACGAAGCACCTTGGATGGGGCGCCGACACGCATCTTTACCGCACGGCGGCGGCTTTCCACGAGTCGTTCCCGTCACGGCTCCGATCGGCCGGCCCGCGCGTCCTCAAGCAGAACCGCGGGAATGGAGGTCAGGGCGTTTGGAAGGTCGAGCAGGTTTCGGGACCGACTGGAAAGTCGGTGCGCGTCCGAGTGCTGCATGCGCGCCGCGGGAGCGCACCCAAGGAGATGGCGCTCGGGGATTTCATGATGCGCTGCGAGGCATATTTCACGCCCGACGGCTGCATCGTGGATCAACCGTTCCAGTCCCGGTTGCCCGACGGCATGATCCGCTGCTACATGGGAGCCGACGTGGTTGTCGGCTTCGGACACCAGTTCATCAAGGCGCTCCTGCCGCCGCCACCCGAAGGCCCGGACTCAGCCGCCGCCCAGCCCGGGCCCCGCATCATGTATAGCGCCGACGCGGCGCCGTTCCAGGCGCTTCGAATGAAGGTGGAGTCCGAGTGGACGCCACAAATGATGGATGTGTTGGGCCTCGACGAGATGTCGTTACCCATCATCTGGGATGCCGATTTTCTCTATGGGCCACGCAACGCGGGGGGCGAGGATACCTACGTTCTGTGCGAGATCAACGTGAGTTCAGTCTTCGCGATACCGGACCAGGCGGCGGCGGCGATCGCGCGGAGCACGATGCATCGACTGCGGAGCGTAGGGCGAAAGTAACGGCCGTGCGCGGGGGAAAGGCGGCCGGCAGCCGCGACAGCACTGGAGGCCTTCGACCTTGCTAATGATCCGGCGTGCAATTTCGGGAATTATGGAGTCTGCTGCATATCGTCACTGCTGCGCCATTGGCGCCATGGCGGCGGCACTGGTCTTTGTGCTCACCATACCCATGAGGGCATCTCCGGCTCCGTCGCTGATGGAGCACGGTACGGTCCGGCTCCCTGGCAGAACGTCTCGATTTGACTACCTGAGCCTTGATAGCCCTCTGCACCGTCTTTTCATCTCTCATATGGGAGATGGTCGGGTGATTGTGTTTGACACGCGTAGGAACCGCGTGCTCGCGGATCTGCCCGGCTTCGATGGCGATACTGGCATTACGGCCGTCCCCTCGATCAACCGCATCTATGTCAGCGTGACCGGCTCGCTCTTGAACCGCGCGATCGGCTCCGGCGAGATCGCGGTACTCGATGCGACAACGCTCCGGGTCCTGGCGCGTATCCCCGGCGGCCGGTTCCCGGACGGCTCGGCTTATGTGCCACAGGTGCATAGGCTCTTCGTTTCCGACGAATTCGGCGGACAGGACCTTGTCATCAACACCACGACCAACCGGGTGGTGACGGCGATTCCCTTGGGTGGGTCGGCCGGGATGACCGCCTTCGATCCGACATCGGGGAACATCCTGGTCAACGTGCAGAGTCGACGCGTCCTGGCGGTGATTCGGCCCGCGACCGACACAATCATTGCGCGCATTGCGCTGCCTACGAGCTGCGTGCATAATCATGGCCTCCTGATCGACCCAGCCGGACACCTTGCGTTCATCGCCTGCGACGGCAATGCTCGGCTTCTGGTCCTAGATCTTCGCACTTGGCGCGTCGTCAGCAGCCACACCGTCGGCGCGCAGCCCGATGTTCTGGCCTTCGACGCACGGAGGGACGTGCTCTATGTCGCAAGCGAGAGCGGCATCATATCTGTTTTTGGCGTGAAGCGTCATGATGTTATGAAGCTATGGCAGGGTCATGTGGGCGACGACGCCCATTCCGTCGCGGTCGATCCGCGCACCGGGCTGATCTACGTCCCGATCCGCAACCTCGGTGGGCACCCAGCGCTGAAGATCATGGCGCTGTCGCGACCATGACCCGCCGCCAGACGACAAAAGGGTCGGCGGCCGACGAAGATAGCTGGTAATCGCGTCGCGGACCTCTTGCGGGAGACCGGCTCAGGTCCGCTCCCGGCAGACCGGCAACGCTTGCGGATCAGGTACGAAGATGAGTGCCGCGCCGCTTGCGCCAAAATGGTTGGGACAAGACCCAATGCGGGCGCACGGGACCTTCCGGGCCGATGCAGCTTGAGCGTAAGCCGGGCTACGGGCGGGATTGGGCGGTTCTCCGCGGGAAGCGCCATTCACGCGCCGCCATCCCCGAAACGCCAGACAGGGATGCCAAGGACCCGGGCCTTGTCGGCGAGGTTCTCGCAGATGCCGGAGCCGGGGAAGACGATCACCCCGATCGGCATCACCTCCAGCATTCGGTCATTGCGCTTGAATGGTGCGGCCTTGTTGTGCCGCGCCCATTCGGGCTTGAAGGCGATCTGCGTGACCTTTCGTGTATCAGCCCAGCAGGCGGCGATGCGCTCGGCGCCGCGCGGGGTGCCGCCGTGCAGCAGCACCATGTCGGCGTGCTTGCGGTGCACCCGGTCGAGCACCGCCCAGATGCGCCCGTGGTCGTTGAAATCGACCCCGCCCGCGAAGGCGATCCGCGGCCCGGCGGGCAGAAGCACCTCGGTCTCGGCGCGGCGCTTGGCGGCGATGAAGTCGCGGCTGTCGATCATCGCCGCGGTCAGGGCGCGGTGGTTGACCATCGATCCCGCGCGCGGGCGCCAGGCCGAGCCAGTGTGGTGTTCGAAAAGCTCGGCGGCGTGGTCGCGAAGAAGCTCGAAGGCGTTGCGCCGCTCGATCAAGGTCAGCCCCTCGGCGATCAGGCGTTCCAGCTCGACCGAGCGGATTTCCGAGCCGTCCTGCTCCTGCTGGCTGCGGCGCTGCCGGTCCTCGTTGGTATCGAGCTCGCGCTGCACGCGGTCCACCGTGCGGTGGAAAAGATTGACCTGCGACCAGAGCAGATCGGCGAGATCGGGTTCCAGGCGCGTCTCGGAGAGGGTGGAGACGAAGGCGTCGAAGATGTCGGCCAGTGCGCCTTCGAGCCGTGCAGCCTCGGGCAGCGGCCGTGGGTCCGGGTCGTCCTGGTAGGGGCGATGGCCGTAGAGCTGCAACTCGTCGAGCAGGCGCGCAGTCGGGGATGCGCCGTGGGCTGGCTCGGCGTCGTCGTGGTGCTGGGGGAGGCGGTCGGTCGCCATGATCGGTGTCCTCGTTCGGCTGGCCGCGCCCATCGCGGCCTTCACGGCGATCCCTTGGCCGGGGCCGGGCCGGGGCTGCACCGCCAAGCGCAGCGCGGGCGGCCAGAGCGCAGCGGAGGACGGCGGGCGGCGGCTATTTTGCCTCGCGATGCAAAGCGCCCCTCTTACCCGGGGTCCCCATCGCGCCTGCGCG